>CAMOCO010000036.1 GCA_946610715.1 uncultured Clostridia bacterium
GTTATCCTTCATTTTATTCCAGAAGGGAATAAGGTCATTTTCAAGATGCTTCCTAAATTCTTCTGCCTTCATGATCATTTGCTCCTTTCTATTAAATCCGATTGCATTCGTACAATTAACTCTTGATTACATATTAAATCTTTAGCCGCCGGATACTATGAAAAAACTAAACTAAAATTGTACAAATCTATTATTTGGAAATTGGAATCTCTCTGGATTTCAAGTATAATGAAAGCCGGAGGTGACGATATGCAGCTTTTTGAATATATAGACAATCTGGAAAAACCTTATGATATCTTCTATACCGATTCGGTAAATTCCCCTCTTCACTGGCATTATTACAGTGAGATTATTTATATGACAAAAGGATCCGTGACACTTACCTGCAATAATAAGAGCACAGTGCTGAAGCAGGGAGACCTCTGTTATATATATCCACTCCAGCTTCATGAATTCACTCCGGCTGAAAAGGGCGAGACCGAATACGGAGTTGTAAAATTCGATATTCATACAATAAATATTCCCCAATCGTATCTGTCAAAAATGTATGATATATTTATCAGGAGAACCGCCGACGAAGACTTTTGTATAATTCTGAGAAATGGCGCTGTCGATGAGAATCTTATCAAATCTCTTGTGCAAAATGCGGTGGAAGAAAATGCCGGAAAGCCGGATTTCTATTCTCTCCGTGTCCAGTCTGACATTTATATGCTACTTATAGAAATTGCGCGGAAGATGGAGAAAAAGCCGGATCAAAAGAGAAATAAGGGAAATGATACCGGTTTTTCTTTTTATAGTATTCTGGAATATATAGATATCCATTCAGGGGAACCGCTGGAAATAGGGCAGCTGGCGGAAATGTGCCATATGAGCTATTCGCATTTCGCAAAACTCTTCCGGGAAAATTACGGTCGTTCCTGCAAGGAATATATAACTTATATACGACTGAATAAAGCTCAGGATCTGCTGCTTCACACAGATTACGATCTGAACTATATTGCACTCGAAACGGGATTTTTTGATTGCAGCCATTTTATACGCACCTACAAAAAGTGGAAGGGTATAACACCCAAACAGGAGCGGCGGGAAATGTAATTGGGAGAGGCAGGAGAAGTGAGTTGAAAGAACCGAAGATGTTGGGTATACTAGATAGGATATATTGAAACCCCGAAAATCAGAAGCAGGAGTTAAGATTCAGGGGCTGCAAATGAGGAGATAGCTTATGCTGAGAAAGCTTGAAAAAAAAGATGCACCCCTGATGCTGGAATGGATGCATGATCCATCAGTGGTGGAAAATCTGAACCGGAACTTCGGGGATATGACAATTGAAGACTGTGAAAGATTTATTGAATCCTCAGCAAAGGATGAAGTTAAAAATCTGCACCTGGCCATCACGGATGATAATGATGATGATGAATATCTGGGGACCGTGAGTCTGAAGAATATTGATAAAAATGCGGCGGAGTTCGCCATTACCATCAGAACCTCAGCTATGGGAAGAGGTATCTCACGTGATGCCATGAAAGAGATAATCCGCATCGGATATGAGGTTTTGGGGCTGGATATCATTTACTGGTATGTGTCCGAAAAAAATTTGCGGGCAGTAAAATTCTATGATAAGAACGGATATAAGAGAATATCAGTCTCGGAACTTGAGGCAAGGGGAATTAAATTGGAGGATTCAGAGAGACAGCGCGCCGATCTGATATGGTACAAGGCATAAATGATTAAACAACTATGGAATAAATATAAAAGTTTATCGATAGAGCTTAGATCATCAATGGTTTATACTATCTGCAACCTGTTGCAGAATGGTATAGCCTTTTTGACTGTGCCTATTTTCACCAGGCTTACAGTGCCGGAGGAAATGGGATATTATACGGTCTATAACTCAGTTGAAAATATACTTATGATATTTCTTACTTTAAATCTTGCATATGGTTCCTTTAATACTGCCATGTCTAAGTTTGAAGATAAGAGAGATGAGTATACATCTTCGGTTGATATGATCTGCATAATGCTTACTCTGGCATTTCTGGTCATATATCTGCCATTCAGAAGTTTTTTTAATGCATTTGTGAAGCTCCCTACGGAACTGATGCTGCTGATGCTTGGCGGGATAGTCATGAAAAATGCCATGAGCTGCTGGACAAGCCGTCAGAGATATGATTACAGATATAAATCCGTTGTGGCGGTATCTCTGCTCATAACCTTTGCCTGCCCCATCATTTCTTATTTTGCGGTTATAAATACGCCGTCAGGTCTTAAGGGTATTGCATATGTTAAAGCCATAAATATAACCGAGATAGTTGTGGGCTCCGTGATACTTGCAATCTGTCTTACAAAGGGAAAGCAGCCCTTCAATAAAGAATTCTGGAAGTATGCTCTCAGATTCAATATACCGCTTATCCCATATTATCTGTCACAGTCCATCTTCAATGTAAGTGACAGAATGATGATCGATCATTATATAGGCAAGGATAAGTCCGCAATATACGGTACATCCTATACACTTGCCATGATCCTGACATTTGTATTAAATGCCATCAACAATTCCTACCTGCCATGGCTTTACAGGAAAATGAAGGCCGGGGAAAGAAAGGATAATCAGAAGATTGCTGTTTATATAGCAATACTTATGTCAGTGCTTCTTGTATTTGTGGTCGCACTGGCACCGGAATGTATTTATTTTCTGGGAGGGGAGCCTTATCTTGAAGCGGTGTGGGTAGTGCCTCCTGTGGCAATAAGCCTCCTTCTTCTTTTCTATTCCCAGATGTTTATAAATATAGAATTCTTCTATGAAGAGAAAAAGAGACTGGTATACGGAACCGCTGTTGCGGCTGTCCTTAATGTAGTTCTCAATGTATTTGCCATTCCGAGATTTGGTTTCATAAGTGCGGCATATACAACTTTGGCCAGTTATATGGCGTTTGCCGGCATGAATTATATTTCCTACAAAAAAACCATAAAGGATGAAGGAATCCCGAATGACCTTTATGACATGAAGAAGATGATGATTATACTGGCGGTATTTACGGCGGTGACATTTTTAATAATGCCCCTCTATAATTTCTATCTGGTTCGTTATATAATAATACTTGCGATTATGATCATTCTCTTTATCAAGAGAAAAATGGTAATGGGCATTATCAATAAGATCAGGGAAGGTAACTAGCCTATGGTAGTTGATGTAGCAAAAAAGGTGGTTCATTTCTTTGTAGACAGACCACGGAACAGAATACTGGACGTAACGTCTGCCCGAAAGATTGAAAGGTGCGTTGCGGAAACCCGGGCGATGAAAAGAGAGTCGGGAAGAGGTTCGGCGAATGCTGAGATATCCGGCTCACCCATCAAGGTGGCTTTCGTTGTGCAGATGCCTGAAGTATGGGACAAGCAGGCACCGGTGTATGAGAGAATGGCTGCAGACCCGAGATTTGAACCCTGGATAATACTTACACCTTCCTATAATGATGAGACAAAGGCTTATGATAACTGGGGAGAGATAAAGCAGTTCTTCCATGCAAAATATAAAAATGGCAGATTTCTGAATGCCATAGGAAAATCAGGTAAGACCATTAATCTTGCCGATTATGGCTTCGATTATGTATTTTATGAAAGACCATATTACAGTTATCTGCCCAAAAAGCTGAGGGTAATGGCTGTCGCGGGAAAAATCAGAACCTGTTATATACCGTATACAACACCTGATTACGGCGCCGGAAAAGGTATCCATACGCCGGATAAGGAATTCTACAGATATGTATATCTGGGCTTCCATAACTGCGATTCCAGAATCGAGAGATTATATAAGTCCATGTGGAAATCCTGCCGCAAGGCACATCAATATATAAATCTTGGCTATCCAATTCTGAATGAGTGCATAAATACAAAAGCTGAAAGCCACGAAGGCACAGTTGCCATGTGGACTCCCCGCTGGTCCTATGGGGAAGGCGAAGGAGGAAGTCATTTCCTGGAATATAAGGATGATATTATAAAGCTGGGAGAAGAAGTACCGGGAGTGAAAATGCTCCTGAGACCCCACCCGTTTACCTTCAAATATATGCTTGAGGAAGGCTATATGACAGAGGAAGAGATTGAAGCATATAAGTCAGAGGCGGCAAGACTGGGAGCGGTATTTGACAGCAATAAAATGGTAAATGATTCATTTAAGGATGCGGATATTCTCATTTCCGATTTTTCATCCATTGTATGGCAATTTTTCTATCAGGGTAAACCGGTCATCTATTGTCTGGGAGATAATAACCTTTCATCGGATCTTAAGGAACTGGTAGACCGGATGTACATTGCGGAGTCCTTCGATGATGTGAGACGGTTTGTGAAGGAGCTGGCTGATGGAAATGATTATATGAAGCCCGAAAGGCAGAAAGTAATCGATAAATATCTGGACAGATTTGGTGATTCCGCCCGGAATATCATAGAATATATTGTCAGAGATTTTACGGAAGATAAACTATAATTATAAAATGGAGTGTGTAAAATGTTAAACTTTACAGTGGGTCCCGTACAGGGCGACGAAGCAATAATGGCAATAGGAGGAGAACAGGTTCCTTATTTCAGAACACCGGAATTTTCAGCGGTTATGAAAGAAAGCGAAGAATTGATGAAGGAATTTACCGGAGTCGGGGAAGCCGGCAGAACAGTTTTCATTACCGGCTCGGGAACAGCATCCATGGAGGCTGCTGTCATAAATCTTTTTGATGAAAAGGATAAGCTCCTTATAGTAAACGGCGGTTCCTTCGGTGCACGGTTTGTTAAAATAGCCGAGATACATAAGATTCCTTATGAAGAGATAAAGCTGGATATAGGAAAAGCACTTACTGCTGAAAAGCTTGCAGAATATGATGGCAAGGGCTTTACGGGATTTCTGGTAAATATCCACGAAACCTCCACGGGAGTTAAATATGATACGGATCTTATAGGTGAATTCTGCAGGAAAAATAATATTTTCCTTGTGGTTGATGCCATAAGTTCATTTCTCTGTGATCCGCTTAATATGAAGGAGCAGGGAGTTGAAGTTATGATAACAGGTTCCCAGAAGGCGCTTGCATGTCCTCCGGGAGTATCAGTCATAGTTCTTTCGGAGAAGGCAGTTAAAAGAATATATGATCATGATCCCGGCTGTATGTATCTTGACCTGAGAGATGCGCTGGATAACGGAGAGAGAGGACAGACACCTTTCACTCCCGCAGTAGGAATATTAAGACAGATAAATGCCAGACTGAAGGCTATAAAGGAAGCCGGAGGTGTAAACAGCGAAATAGAAAGGATGAAGGCTCTGGCAGCGGACTTCCGTAATAGAATTGAAGACCTGCCTTTTGAAATAGTATCCGAATCAATGTCAAATGCTGTCACACCAATCCATCCCACTACCGCATCGGCATATGATATATTTACTATTCTCAAGGATGAATATGGCATATGGATATGCCCTAACGGCGGGGATTTAAAGGATAAAATATTCAGAGTGGGGCATATCGGTGCGCTGACAATTGATGATAATAAAACTCTGATGGATGCATTTGAAGACCTCCGTAGAAGAGGGATTATATAAGAGGTTTAACTTATGAAGAAGGTTATTACTTATGGTACATATGATCTGCTCCACTATGGTCACATCAGACTTCTGGAGAGAGCAAAAGCCCTGGGAGATTATCTTATTGTGGGAGTTACATCGGATGATTTTGACAGGACAAGAGGAAAGATAAATGTTCAGCAGTCCCTCACAGAAAGGGTTCAGGCTGTTAGAGAAACGGGAATCGCAGATGAGATAATCATCGAAGAATATGAAGGTCAGAAGATAGATGATATTGAAAAATACGGGATCGATATTTTCACAGTGGGTTCTGACTGGGTTGGTAAGTTCGATTATCTTAAAGATTACTGCGAGGTTGTATATCTCGAAAGAACCGAGGGAGTATCCAGCAGTGAGATCCGTGAGAAAGAGAGAAAGCTCAGGCTGGGCATCTACGGAAATGTTGATTTTATCAGAAAATATCTCAGGGAATCAGTCTATGTAAACGGACTGGAAATATCCGGTCTATGCGCCGATGAAGATGAAATAGCTGATGATATTCGGAAAGACGCTGTGGAAAGGAATGTGGAAATCTGTTCAGGTTACACAGATCTTCTGGAAAAATCAGATGCGGTATATATAGTTTCACATCCAACGAAGCATTATGAAAATGTAAAGATGGCTTTGGAAAAGGGAAAACATGTTCTCTGTGAAGCGCCGGTTACTCTGTCATATGCAGAGCATAAAGAGCTTATGTCTCTTGCCGAAGAGAAGAAAGTTATACTTATGGAGGCTCTTAAGACGGCATATTCCATTGCGTACAGCAGACTGCTGCTGCTCATAAAAACCGGGGCAATCGGAGATGTGATTTCCGTTGATGTTACCTGCACAAGCCTCAGTGCTCTGACGGGAAAGAACGGAAGTCTGGCAGGAGTCTGGAATTCCATGACTGCATGGGGTCCCACGGGCATTCTTCCGGTACTGGATATACTGGGATCCGACTATGATTCCGTTGACATTGTATCAAGATTCGTGAGAGATGAAGAATGCTTCGATACATTTTCAAGACTGAGCTTCAGATATCCGAAGGCTGTTGCCACAGTTAAGCTGGGTAAGGGAGTTAAGTCGGAGGGAGACCTGGTGGTTACGGGAACCAAGGGTTATCTCTATGTTCCGAGTCCATGGTGGAAGACGGATTATTTTGAAATAAGATATGAGAATCCATCCAACAACAAGAGATATTTCTATCAGCTGGACGGAGAGGGAATCAGATATGAAATGGTGGTATTTACAAAGGCGGTGGAGTCGGGACGGCGTCCGTCATATGTAAAGGATTCGGTAGCGCTTAAGATTGCGGAAATAATGGAAGATTTCCACAATGGAAAAAACGTGACTGAACTTGAAAATTAATATCAAATAAGCCCTGCTCTGACAGTGGGGCATAAAAGGAGAAGACATATCATGGGTAGTAAAAAGCAGCTTATAATGGGTGAGGATCTGAAAAAACTTCAGAGAATTGAAACGGAAATGTTGGTGGAGCTGGACAGAATCTGCAGAAAGAATCACATTACATATTCTGTAAGTGACGGTTCGCTTCTGGGAGCAATAAGGCATAAAGGCTTTATTCCCTGGGATGATGATGCGGACGTATCAATGATGAGAAGTGAATATAACAAATTCAGGGAAGCCTGCAAGAAGGATCTTGATACTTCCAGATTTTTCCTTCAGGACTGGACAACAGACCCGAATTACAGATGGGGTTATGCAAAGCTCAGAAGAAACGACACCCTTCTTATCGGTGCGGGCCATCAGAATATTCAGCAGCATCAGGGCGTATTCATGGATATATTTATCTTCGACGGTGTTCCGGACAATGCATTTTTAAGAAATTATGTTCATAAGTTCCTTGCCTTCTGCATCAGGAAGGTTCAATATTCGGAAATCGGAAAGACTCAGGCGAAAAGCTTTCTTATGAGAAAATGGTATGCGCTCCTGAATAAGATTCCCGTTAAGTATACATTTGTATGGCTGGACAAGCTGGCAAAGCTGAATAACCGTAAGCTTACAAAGTATGTTAAACATGTTACCTATCCTCATGAGCCGGGATCACCCAACGGTATTCCAAGATCATTTTTCCATAATCTTATGAATACGGATTTTGACGGACACAGGGTTATGGCATTCAAGGATTATGATAAATATCTTACCATGCTTTACGGAGATTATATGACACCCCTTCCGGAAAAGGATAGAGTATTCTACGAAGTAAGTGAGTACAAATTTATCGATGTTGATATTTGACAAGACAAGGGATGTAGTCTCGGCTGTAAGGCTGGGGCTGAATATCAGGGAACATCGGAATAACAGGATAAATACCGAGTATGACAGAAGGATCAGAGTTGCATTTATAGTGCAGGACCCCGGGGTGTGGGAAATGCAGCGAAGCGTATTTCAGAGCCTTAGAGATAACGGTATCTTCAATCTGTGCACGGTTGTAGCTCCGTCTTTTAATAAAGATAAGGAGTGCATCGTTAATGATTACGGGAACATAGAATTTTACCGGCGGGAATGTAAGGGAGTGAAGATATTCAGAGCTATGTCAAAGCGGGGATCCGTAATAGATCTTAAGAAATATCATTTTGATTATGTTTTCTATGACAGCTCCATGGATGAGAGGCTTCCGAAGAAGCTGAGGAGCAGCATTATATCCGGATATGCGAAAACCTGTTTTGTCAGAAGGAACCGTAAAGTTGATGAAATAATTCCGGTGGATTTCCTTCGGAATCTCTATATGGTATTTTCGGATTCCCTGAAGCAGATAGAAGATGTATACAGAAAAATGTGGAAACCCTGCCGGCTTCCTCATCATGTTAATTTGATAGGAAATACAGCAGGGTATGATATCATAAAATATTTACTTAAGGATTTTTCGGGCGGGGGTTATGACTGCCCTTAAAACCTTGAATATAATGACGGATCATATAGATATATAGTCCGGGGTTACAGAAGGAGCGGAGCAATGTTCTGAGATAGAGATTATCTATCTTATAGAAACGGCTCAGCTTCTTTCTTTTTATGAGTAGAGGATTATCCGGATGAAGCTTCAGCAGGTGATCGTAGAAACGTTCAACATCTTTGGCAAGAAGCTTCTTAAAGGGTGAATCCTTTTTTGTAGAGCTGCCGCCATGAGTCTCGTACCATACCATACGGAAGGGCATGATCTGAAGCTGGTTGTGATCGATGGCAGCCATAATCTGGATGAGATCCTCTGCATAAGTGACATAGTTTTCAATCCTGTAGAGATAATCAAGGAAAAAATCTCTTTCGAAACACAGATTGGCGCCGCATGCCATATCCTGATAAAGTATCAGATTGTTCAGTACCCGGTTCGAGTCATCATTAAGATAAGCTTCAATATCAAAGGGATGATTAAATCTTACCGCCTTTTTACCCTTTGGAGTCTCGGTATATCCTATGGGGAGGCCGGCAGTTATCTGATAGCCGCCTTTTGACATATATTCATAAACCTTTGAGAGAGTGTCTTTAGAATACAGAAGATCCCCGGGACCTATATCTTTTACATATTTTCCTCGTGCAACCTCTACTCCTGAAATGAGATTTTTGACGGTTCCCTTATTCTCCGTATGTGGTAGAAGTGTATAATTTGTAAAACCGTAATGCTCAAAATATTTTTCAATTCTATCCTGCAGATTATTCTCGGAACCGTCATCGGTAATTATTATCTCATAATTGGAAAAGTCCTGAATCAGTATGGATCTGAGAGTCCTCTTCAACTTTTCCCATTTTGGATTATATGTGATTACTACAATGGAAAATCCCGGACGGGTTTCTTCTTTTTTTAGTTTTTTCATTGCATATCCTTTCTAAATTCTCAGCAAGAGTCCGTCTTACTTCTTATCACGCGTCTTCTTCCGATATCTCATAAATGCAGGTATAAGGGAGTTAATAATGGCTCTCCTGATATCCGGGAATGGTTTCATAAAAAAGCTGAACAAATAGAAACAGAAATAATAAGTCTCCCAGCCGTATTCCAGAATATTTCTTCTTGTTTTACTGCTTCTTCCGGCAGGAGATATTTTATAATATCTGAAGAAGTCGCCTATAAACCGGTGGTGGCTTCCGTGTCTCCATGGTCGGTCTTCTCCCAGATAATGTACGATAGCCGGATCCCGGACCATTTCCTTAAAATGAGCCTTGGATATTCGATAATCCTCCGGTGTCCAGCGCATAAGAGCACTGTAGGGATAAAAATAGTTGGTATTTGCAAAATTGTAGGTTGCAGACATAGGAAAAATCTCATCTGCGAGACAGCCGTTGATGGCATCCTGGTCATTTGCAAATAGCTTATAATCATGGGCTGCAAAGAAATCCATGATCCTTCGCCCGGTATCCCGCTGTTTCCAGAGCTTCAGATTCATGAGAAGCACGCCGGCATTATAATACGGAGCATCCTTACTGAGACCGATGGCCTTCTTCCTGGATGCCGGAGCTACAGGCTCGATGGCAGCCGCTATCACATGCTTTCTGATATCGGTTTCATAGAGACTTTTCAGGTCATGCCGCACAATTGTATCACCATCCAGATAGAGGATTTTATCCACCTCGGGAGGGAGAAGCTTATCGAAGAAAAGCCTTGACAGAACTATGTCGTTCCATCCGCCGGTATCAATCTCTCTTCCGATCAGTTCATTTATAGGCGGAAGCTCTATAATATCCACCTTCTGCTCATAGAAGAGTATGAACTTTCGGATCTCATTCTTATGCGCCTCGGTAATCCCCTTGGACATTATGTAAAAATGAATATCATTATTTTTATTATTTTCAAGCACCGATGCAATTCCGGCTTCTATCTGGGGCACGAAATTGTCATCGGAGGTATAAGCAATATTTATCATAGTTTTGCTCCGTCAAAAATAGAATTATCCTCAGTATAAAACATTTTTCGGGATAAATCATCTATTTTTAAGCTGACTGTGAATAGCAATTTTAAAGTATGACCGCCCATTGTTTACATTGCTTGATTTTGGTATAATTGTATTGCTTCAAGTATGAATTTTAAAATGATCTTACGACAGAAAAAGAGCAGAAGGGAGAACAGGTATGGCTGAGTTTGATTATCTTGTAGTGGGGGCAGGTCTCTACGGGGCGACATTTGCCCGTGAGGCGGCTGATATGAATAAAAAGGTTCTGGTGATTGACCGCCGGGATCATATTGCGGGAAATGTATATACGGAAAAGGTTGAGGGTATTAATGTACATAAGTACGGAGCTCACATTTTCCACACCAATATTAAACAGGTTTGGGATTATGTTAACCGTTTTGCAGTATTCAACAGATTTACCAATTCACCGGTAGCAAATTATAAGGGAGAGCTTTATTCACTTCCCTTTAACATGTATACATTCAATAAGATGTGGGGAGTTGTAACCCCGGAGGAGGCTGCGGCAAAGATTGAAGAGCAAAAGAAAGAAGCGCTTTCCGAACTTGCTGCCGAGAGAGGTGTATCTGTAGATGAGTTTGAGCCCGAGAACCTTGAAGAGCAGGCCATTTCACTTATAGGAACAGATATCTATGAGAAGCTTATCAAGGGCTATACAGAGAAGCAGTGGGGAAGACCATGTACTGAACTGCCAAGCTTTATCATCAAGAGACTTCCGGTAAGATATACATTTGATAATAATTATTTCAACGCATTGTACCAGGGAATTCCGATTGGCGGTTATACCGGAATGGTTGAAAATATGCTGAAGGGTATAGAGGTCCGTCTGGGAGTTGATTATCTTGAAAATAAGGATGAGCTGGACAAGCTGGCAGATAAGGTTATTTATACAGGCCCGATTGACGCTTACTTCGGTTACAAGCTGGGAACTCTTGAGTATCGTTCTGTACGTTTTGAAAATGAGACTCTGGACAAGCCGTCCTTCCAGGGAAATGCAGCGGTTAATTATACCGATGCAGAGACTCCGTGGACACGTATCATCGAACATAAATGGTTCGAGTTCGGTAAAGATGAGGAAGGAAATGATCTGCCTAAGACTGTAATATCCCGTGAGTACAGCTCAGAGTGGAAGCCGGGAGATGAACCGTATTATCCGGTAAATGATGAAAAAAACGGTGTTCTCTATGCCGAATATAAGAAACTTGCTGATGCTGAAGAGAAGGTCATCTTCGGCGGCAGGCTCGGAGAATACAAGTATTATGATATGGATGCCGTAATATATAGTGCTTTACAAATGACAGACAGGGTGCTATAGTTAACCTATAAACAGACAATATCATTAATATTCAATTTGATTTTTTATATCTGGGATGCACGATAACTCCTGTATATTTTTGAACCTACACTTTTAATACGGGAACCTTAATCTGTATATGGATGACCGGCCGTCTCAGAACGGACTTCAGAAGTATGCATGCGGGATCGCCACCTGGCCTCGGCTGGGACTCAAAGGACGGGAGCCGGCATCCTGGATATGATGATAGGTTATGAAATTATTCGATATTTTAAAAAAGCATAAACGCCTTGCTGCAGGCTGGATAGCGGCATTATCCCTGGTAGTTATATCAGGGGTTATTTTTGTGCTTTTTTTCATAAAGAACAGGGTGAATGAAAAAGCAAAGGATATTTCCTCGGATATCATTACTATGGATGAAGGGGATCTGACTTATAATGATGTCTACATGGAAGTGCTTGCTCTTGCGGCAGATAAGGACATGGAAGAGAGTCTGGAAAGATTATCAGATCCATTATATATGAGCAACAAAGTGGACACAGCCTATCTCCGAAGTGTTATAAGAACCATAGGAATGGATGAAGGCATGCTGACGGAGATTCTTGGGGAGCGGGAAGATACGGCCACAGTCAGTCGGGAGGAATATGACAGGCTGTATGATAAAATCATTGAAAACGGCAATATAGTCGGGGTACAGAAAACGGTCATATATATAGATTCTGTCGGTGAAAATGAAAATGGCAGATTTATAAGTAACGGATATTCTGAGGTTCCTGCAATTGATCTGGATATAAGTCCCGAGTTAAACGGCAAAATTGTTGATGTATATACAAAATACGGAACTGTATATAAGATTCTCGGATTATCGGATGACAGCTTTACCATTAAAAATGTCTGGGTTTACAGCTCTGATGAAAAATCCTGCAGTTTCCTGTCAGGGGAAAAGGATTATACCATGCCTGTTACTCAGGAAAATGCCGTCAATGCTGACAGATTCTGTGATATAAGCTTTACAAATGAGGGTGTGACCGGTCAGGAATATCCACCAATCTCCGAAAGAGGACGAGCTCTGGTGGTAAATGACAGCAGGATCAGACTTGAAGGCAGGGCATGGTATACGCTGGATGAAAATGTCAGAGTATATGACATTTCAGGTGAAAAGCCCGCACAGCTCACAACTCCCAACATGCTGGTGGGATATAAAGAAATCAGGCTTCTTCTGTCTTACGACAATGTAGTTAAAGGGATTATAGTCGAGGATCCGGAGATTGCATATGAGGAGATAAGAGTGCTGCTCAGCGACAGCAGCTATGAGGGATATATTCAGCAGGAGATTACTGTCAGCTCCGAGGGTGCTGTTGAAATGGCCATCGGGACCGAGGATCTTATCAATTCCGAGATTGCCGCCGGTGAGGAGATGACCTTTAAGCCGGAGGATTATTCGGAAGGTACGGTTATAATGTTAAAGCCTGCTTCATCGGAGGACAGGATAACCATAAACAGTCTTACAAGAGGAAACGGCGCACCGGCCTACAGAGGCTATATCGAGATAACCAGAGAGGCTGACGGCTTCTATGTTGTTAACGGTCTTCCTATCGAAGAATATCTCTATAGTGTTATCTCAAGTGAACTTCCGAGCTCCTTTGATATGGAGGCAAAGAAGGCTCTGGCTGTATGTGCAAGAGGCTATGCATATAATCATATAGAGGACGGAACATTTGCCGCATATGGTGCGAATGTGGACGACAGTATAATGTGTCAGGTTTACAACAACTATCCGGAGACTGAGGAGAGCATTGAAGCAGTGGACAGTACCTACGGAGTTGTTATGACCTATGACGGTTATGTGATTGTTGCTTATTATTATTCTACTTCTGCGGGCGTAACCTGCTCAAATGCAGAGATATGGGATCAGGAGGCTGAACCTTATCTCACTGATAATATTGAAACGCTGGATAAGCCGGAGGCTGATCTGTCAGAGGAAGAAGATTTTATAGCATTTATAAATGACACAGAACTTGACGCGATTGAAAAGGATATGCCATTTTACAGATGGAATATAGAATTTACCGATGAAGAGATGACTAAGGCAATAAATGAAATGCTTCCGGAAAGGCTCGAGAAGTCCGGCGACTGGATACAGGTTGAAACGGGAGAAGATTATTTTACCTATCAGGAAGACCTTACAACTATCGGAGATGTGGAAAATATTGAAGTTACCGAAAGAAGTGAGGGCGGTGTTGCACAGGAGCTTCTGATTACGGGAAGTGAGGCTACGATTAAGGTTACGGGACGCACAAATATTCTGGGGCTTATGACACCGAAGAATGTGGAAATAGTTCCTGCATCAGGTCCGGCACAGACGGGATGGACCACAATCCCCAGCCCTACCTATTATGTGGAAAAAACCGATGGCGGCTACATCATTCATGGTGGCGGCTTTGGCCATGGATGCGGACTCTCGCAATATGGCGCAGACGTTCTGGCAAAAGCAGGATATGATTATCGTTACATACTTATGCATTATTATACGGATATAAAGTTTGATAATATTTATACAAAGCAGATTGAGTCTGAAGTGGCATCGGAAAGTGATGCCGAAGAAGAGTAAAGGACGGATAACATATGACCCTGAAGGAGAGATTAAAAAGGTTAGCGGATTTCATAAATGGAACGCAGGATGAGCATATAGCGGCATTCGCAGCCCAGACTGCATTCTTTATCTTTTTGTCGATTTTCCCTCTTATAAGTCTCCTTCTGTCATTGTCAAAATTCCTTCCCTTTACAAGACCTCAGCTGATCGAAATGATATGCAGAGTCCTTCCCGGAAGGTTTGAGGACTTTGTAGTTTCGATAATAAATGATATATATCTCGGCGGTACCGCAACTATGACTATAGTATCTGCAGCTCTTGCACTTTGGTCAGCGGCCAAGGGGCTTATGGCCATCAGAAATGGTCTGAATGAGGTTTACCGTTCCAGAGAAAAGAGAAATTATATTATCATCAGAGGAATAAGCTCAGCTTATACAGCTCTGTTCCTTGTTATGCTTGTAATGATGATACCGCTTAACATGTTCGGTACCCAGATAGTACTCTTTGTAATAAGCAGATTTCCTAATTGGAATAATCTTGCCATGCTGCTCTATGGACTTAGAACGGCAGCTACATTTATAGTACTTTTCTTATTTTTCTGGATGCTCTATACCATAGTTCCCAACAGAAAATTAAAATTCATAAGGCAGATGCCGGGGGCACTTTTCTCAGCTATCTCCTGGATAATTGTAACAAAGCTTTTTTCTCTATATATCGATCAGTTCCTGTCAAATTCTTATATGTATGGATCGCTGACGATGGTAATCCTTAT
>CAMOCO010000037.1 GCA_946610715.1 uncultured Clostridia bacterium
TATAAAGTCTCAGGGAAAACAGGTTTCGGTCACGAGAGTCGGCTCTTATGATGAGGAGTGTGAGATCACTGAAGAAATGATATCGGGGGTTGATATGGTTATCGTGATGGGCGGTGACGGGACAATGCTGAGGGTGTCCCATCTGCTGGAAAATCATGATGTTCCCATGATAGGAGTTAATCTCGGAACAGTGGGATTTCTGACAGAGGTAACAACCCATGACATGAACCGTATGGTTGACAGGATGATAGCCGGCGACTATAAGATTGAAGACAGGATGATGCTTAGTGGAACTGTCAGAAGAGGTGATGAGATAATTGCCGAAGATCTGAATGCCATCAATGATGCTGTTCTGGCTCGTGAATCCATGCTTAAGCTTATTGCATTTAAGATATATCTGAATGGTCATTTTTTTGATGAATGTGAAGCGGATGGTGTGATCATAGCAACGCCCACAGGTTCAACAGGATATAACCTGTCTGCCGGCGGACCTATAGTAAATCCCGGAGCAAGCCTCCTTGTAATGACTCCCGTATCACCTTATTCTCTCTCCATGAGAAGTGTTATCTTCGGAGCTGAGGACGAGATATCACTGGAACTGGTGGATAAGAGGAAGAACGGACAGAATAAGGGGCTGCTGTCATTTGACGGATTTAAAAATATCAAAATGAATATAGGAGATATAGCCACCATTAAAGCTTCGGACAAATCAATGAAACTGGCGAGGCTTGATAATTCAAGTGTCTATGAAATATTAAGAAAAAAGCTGGGCGGCTGAAGCAATATAAAGAAGCCGTACAGCATGAGGAGAGAGCTGTAACAATATGCTTATAAATTTACATATATCAAATATTGCACTTATAGATGAACTGGATATAGATTTTTCAGAAGGACTGAATATTCTTACCGGTGAAACCGGTGCGGGAAAATCCATTATTATAGGTTCCATAGGAATCGGTCTTGGAGGAAGGTTTGATCAGAGTTTACTTAGAGATTCCTCAAAGGACGGAATGGTTGAACTGCTTTTCGGTATCGATGATATTATGGCAGAGAAGCTGATGAGCCTTGAAATCGAAGCCCCTGACGGAGAAGTGCTGATTTCAAGAAGGCTTGTGGGCGGACGTACCATTAACAGGATTAATGATCAGACAGTAACGGTTTCAAAGCTTCGTATGGCTGCCGGAATGCTGATCAATCTCCATGCTCAGCATGAACAGAGAACACTTTTGAAACCGGAAATGCATATGGAGCTTCTGGATTCATCAGATCCGGGTATAGAAGAGTTAAAGAATAAAGTAAAAAGCATCTATCAGGAGCATAAAGCGGTCAGCGATAAATTATCTGAAATGAGAACAGATAAAGCTGACAGAATCAAAAGGATGGATTTCCTTGATTATGAGATAAAGGAAATCGAAAATGCCAAGCTGAAGTCCGGTGAGGATGAGGAACTGGAATTACAATTTAAAAGGGGAAGTAATGCAAAGGAAATAACGGAGATTACTTCCGGGATATATAGTATCACGGGCTATGACAGTGACAGGTCAGCCGGGAATCAGTTGTCCCGGGCGGTTCGGGATATTCAGTCGCTGATCAGACTTGATGAAGGTACTGAGGAACTCAGTAATCTGCTTACGGATATTGAAGGATTGCTGAGTGATTTCAATCGTCAGCTTAGTGAATATATGAAAGATTCGGATTTCAGTGAAGAGGAACTGAGAGAAGTTGAGTCACGACTTAATCTTATAAATTCACTTAAGATAAAATACGGAAACTCATTGGAAGATATATCACAGTCTCTGTCAGAACTTAAAGCAGAATATGATGAACTTTCAAGATATGATGATATAATTGAAGAGCTGACGGTTAAGGAAAAAGACCTCAGTGAAAAGCTTGAGAAAGAATCCTGCAGACTGTCAGAAAAAAGAAAGAAAGTTGCCGAAAGGCTGTGCACGGATATCAGCAGTGCCATGGCAGAACTGAACTTTAACAAGGTTGACTTTTCAATGCATTTTGAAAAAACAGACAGGTTTACCCCTTCAGGTACAGATAAGGCGGTATTCTATATTTCAACAAATATCGGTGAAGAGCCGGGACCGCTGAATGAGATTGCGTCCGGAGGTGAGCTCTCAAGAGTTCTTCTGGCTATGAAATCTGCAATTTCAGAAAAAGGCGGAACACCGACACTGATTTTTGATGAGATTGATTCGGGAATCAGCGGTGTTACAGCGCAGAAGGTGGGAGAGATGATGAAGAGACTTTCGGGTTCCCATCAGATTATAGCCATAACGCATCTGCCTCAGATTGCGGCTGCAGCTGACAGCGCATTCCTTATAGAGAAAACAGTTGAAAATGACAGGACATTTACAAATATCAGGATTCTTGATAAAGAAGAAAGGGTAAATGAACTGGCGCGTCTTTTGGGTGGTGACAAGGTGACTGATTCGGTTATCGCCGCTGCCCGGGAAATGATTTCGTAATTATTTAAATATAATAAAAAAACCGGAGGAAAGAACATGAGTAATGTGAGAAGAATCTACGTTGAGAAAAGACCTGACTATGCTGTCAGAGCCGATGAGCTTACAAAGGAGTTCAGAAGCTATCTGAACCTTAAGGATGTCAAGGTCAGAGAGCTGGTACGCTACGATGTGGAAAACCTTAATGATGAAGTATTTGAGAAGGCGATAATAACGGTGTTTTCAGAACCGCCGGTGGATATAGTTTACAGGGAAGAATTCCCTATGGAAGACAGTGATTTTGTATTTTCCATGGAAGCTCTTCCGGGACAGTTCGATCAGAGAGCAGATTCTGCCGAGCAGTGCGTAAAGCTTCTGGATGAGACAGCAGAACCTATTATAAAATCAGGTATCACATATGTGGTTTCCGGAACACTCAGTGAGGATGATAAGACAACAATCCAGGAATATGTTGTAAATCCTGTTGATTCAAGAATCACAGATCAGACGAAACCTGAGACACTTGTACAGACCTTCCCGGAGCCGGATGATGTTATCATATTTGACGGCTTCAGAGACATGGCTGATGCCGATTTTAAAGCCCTCTATGATTCGCTGGGACTTGCAATGACTTATAAGGATTTCCTCTGGATAAAGAAGTATTTCACGGAAGAAGAAAAACGCGATCCGTCCATGACAGAAATCAGAGTACTTGATACTTACTGGTCAGACCACTGCAGACATACTACATTTGCTACAGAACTTAAGTCGGTTACATTTGAAGACGGAAAATACAGAAAGCCGATAGAGGCATCATTTGAGCAGTATAAGGCTGATGCCGCAGAGATAAATGCAGGCAGAGACGATAAGTTTATATGCCTTATGGATATTGCTCTCATGGGTATGAAGAAGCTTCGCAAGGAAGGAAAGCTGGATGACATGGATGTATCTGACGAGATAAATGCATGTACCATAGTTGTTCCGGTGGATATCGACGGAAAGACCGAGGAATGGCTGGTAAGCTTCAAGAATGAGACACACAATCATCCTACAGAGATTGAGCCTTTCGGTGGTGCTGCCACATGTCTTGGCGGAGCCATAAGAGATCCGCTGTCAGGTCGTACTTATGTATATCAGGCAATGCGTGTTACCGGTGCGGCAGATCCTACTAAGTCTCTGAAGGAGACCATGCCGGGCAAACTTCCGCAGAGAAAGCTTGTTACTACTGCAGCAGCAGGATATTCATCCTATGGTAACCAGATAGGACTGGCAACAGGTATAGTTCAGGAGGTTTATCATCCGAATTATGTTGCAAAGCGTATGGAGATAGGTGCAGTAATCGGTGCAGCTCCCAAGGATAATGTTAAGAGATTTTCATCCGATCCCGGAGATGTGATAATCCTCTTGGGCGGACGTACAGGAAGAGACGGTATCGGCGGTGCTACAGGTTCATCAAAGGCTCACAATGCTGAGAGTCTTACAACCTGCGGAGCTGAGGTGCAAAAAGGAAATCCTCCTACTGAGAGAAAACTTCAGAGACTCTTCAGACGTCCTGAAGTAACTACACTTATTAAGAAATGTAATGACTTTGGTGCGGGCGGTGTATCTGTTGCCATCGGTGAGCTGGCTGCGGGACTTCGTGTTAACCTTGATCTTGTGCCGAAGAAATATGCAGGTCTTGACGGTACAGAGCTTGCTATCTCAGAGTCGCAGGAGAGAATGGCACTTGTAGTGGATGCATCGGATGCAGATAAAATGATCGCATTTGCAAGAGAAGAAAATCTTGAAGCCGTAAAGGTTGCAACAGTAACAGAGGAACCTCGTCTGGTACTTCTCTGGAGAGGAAAAGAGATAGTAAATATCAGCCGCGCATTTCTTGATACAAACGGAGCTCATCAGGAGACTGACGTTATATGCCGGATGCCTGAGGAGGGAGTTGATCCGTTTAAGGGAATAGATGCGGAAGAGAAAAATATAGAGAAAAAATGGCTGGATGTTCTGGGAGACCTTAATGTGGCATCAGAACGAGGCCTTGTTGAGATGTTTGATTCTACCATCGGAGCCGAGACTGTTACAATGCCGTATGGCGGTAAATATCAGTTATCACCGAGCCAGACAATGACAGCAAAGATTCCGGTACTTAAGGGTAAGACTGATACAGTGACACAGATGAGCTACGGAATCGATCCGTACCTTCTCAGCTGGAGCCCATATCATGGAGCAATCTATGCAGTTATCGAGTCTGTGGCAAAAATAGCTGCATCAGGTGGTGACGCTTCAAAGATACGACTTACCTTCCAGGAGTATTTTGAGAGAATGACAGAGGACAGCACACGCTGGGGCAAGCCGCTTTCGGCACTGCTTGGTTCATACTCCGCTCAGATAGGACTTGGTCTTCCTTCCATCGGCGGCAAGGACAGTATGTCGGGAAGCTTTAATGATATTGATGTTCCGCCTACACTGTGCTCATTTGCGGTGGATGTAAATAAGACTCCTTATGTCATTACAACAGAGCTTAAAAATCCCGGAAATCTTATACTTAAGATGGACATTAACAAGGATGAATACCTTGTTCCGGATTATCAGGATGTACTTGACAAATACGCTGCCTTCAGACGTGCAGTAGAGGCCGGAAAGATTGAAGCCGCTTATGCAGTCGGATTTGGTGGAATTATAGAAGCTGTCAGCAAGATGGCATTTGGAAATAAACTTGGGGTTAGTATTGATAATGCGGTTGTTCATGAGGATGAACTGGCACGTAAGGATTATGGTTCCATAATATTTACCATAAAGCCGGATGCGTTAAATGACATTTCCGAGCTTGGTATACCTGCAAGAGTCATCGGCAAGGTTACAGATGACGGCACCTTCACATACGGAAGCACAAAGATTTCAGTAGAGGATGCTATCAAAGCATGGACAGAGCCACTTAAGAAGGTGTTCCCGACAGACAGCGGTATAGAGAAGAAAAAGGTTGATACACCTATCTATAAGGGCGGCTCGGTTTATATATGCAAACATAAGGTCGCAAAGCCTCGTGTATTTATACCTGTATTCCCGGGTACTAACTGTGAATATGATAGTGCAAGGGCATTTGAAAGAGCAGGCGCAGATACGGATGTTGTAGTACTTAATAATATGGATGCTGAAGGAATCAGGGAATCGGTTGATGCATTTTCAAGGAGTATCGCCAAGGCACAGATCGTAATGTTCCCGGGAGGCTTCTCGGGCGGTGATGAGCCGGATGGTTCAGGTAAGTTCATTGCGACAACCTTCCGAAATGAAAAAATCAAGGAAGAGATGATGAAGCTGCTTAATGAAAGGGACGGACTTGTACTCGGAATCTGTAACGGATTCCAGGCTCTTATCAAACTCGGACTCGTGCCTCACGGTGAGATTGTAGAGCAGAAGGAGGACAGTCCTACACTGGCACGTAATTCCATCGGACGTCATCAGTCAAGAATAGCATATACAAAGGTTGTATCCAATAAGTCCCCATGGCTCAGCCAGGCTGAACTTGGTGGAGTATACTCAATACCTATGTCCCATGGTGAAGGACGTTTTGTGGCATCTGAGGAGTGGCTGAAGAGGCTCTTTGAAAATGGCCAGGTTGCTACTCAATATGTGGATGCGGACGGAAATCCGACTATGGACGAGGATTATAATATCAATGGTTCATATCTGGCTATTGAAGGTATTACAAGTCCGGATGGACGTGTACTCGGTAAGATGGGACATTCGGAGAGACGCGATACCGATGATTACATTAATATTTTCGGTGAGAAGGATCAGAGAATAATGGAATCCGGTGTAGAGTATTTTAAGTAGGCTTTACGTAAATGACGGACACCCGGGAGAATTCTCTCGGGTGTCTCATTGATTATACGCAAAATTCAGGAGATAAGAAATGTATAAAATAATATCACCTGCCGAGGCAGTGGATCTGATTAAGGATGGGGATTGCATCTGTGTCAATTCCTTTGTGGGAATTGAAAATCCGGTTGAGATACATGAAGCAATATATGAGAAATATAAGAATACTGGTTCGCCGAAGAATCTTACAATTATTTCCAGCGCCGGTTTTGGACTCTGGGATGAAAACAAGAATGCGGAGAGCTATATCAGAGAAGGCACGGTTGATAAGCTGATATGCGGTCATTTCGGAGCCATGCTCAGTACAAAAAAACTTGTACTCGAGGACAGATTTGAAGCCTATAATCTTCCACTTGGATGCATTTCTCATGCCATCAGAGCTCAGGCGGGAGGAATACCCGGAGCACTTTCCAAGGTAGGACTCGATATATTTGTGGATCCCAGATTGGAGGGACCGGGTATCAATAAGATTTCCACGGATGATTCTTATGTAAAGATTGTGGATGTGGACGGTGAAGAGTTCCTGTATTACAAGCTTCCGAAGATAAATGTTGCCATCATTAAGGGAACTGCGGCTGATAGAAGAGGTAATATATCTTTTGACGATATGTATATGTCGGGTGATGCGCTGTCCATCTGTCAGGCTGCCAAAGCAAATGGCGGAAAGGTTATAGTTCAGGTAGATAAGCTGGTACGTAAGCCGTCAAGACCCCGTAATGCCATTATTCCCGGTTGTCTGGTGGATGCCATAGTGGTTGTGGAAAAGGAACCGACGGAAAGCGGATATGAAGCTCTGACAGGTAGTTTCGAGATCCCTTCCGGACAATGGGATATGTGGGTTGAGATTATCGAAAGGCTTTCATCTTCTCACAGACAGAACAGTGTGGTTGCCGACATCATAGGAAAAAGAGCTACGAAGGAGCTGAAAGAAGACGATATAGTAAATATCGGGATCGGTATACCCGAGACGGTATCCAAATATGCAAAGGAAACCGGGATGTTAAATAAGATCACACTTACGGTTGAATCCGGCGGAGTCGGAGGATTTCCGGCTTCGGGTCCGGTATTCGGTGCCATGATCGGAGCGGCTTCCGTATATGATATGGCCAATCAGTTTGACCTTTATGATAACGGAGGACTGGACATATGCTTCATGGGAGCATTGGAAGTGGATAAATACGGAAATGTCAATTCCCACAGAGGGTCAGGTGCTTATGCCGGAATAGGCGGCTTTGCAAATATTACAGCCAAGACGCCTACAGTGATATTCTGCTTGTCATTTACGGCTAAAGGGCTCTTTGTAGAAGAAGAGGACGGAAAGGTTTCTATAGTTCAGGAAGGCGCAATCCCGAAGTTTGTTGAGAAAGTAAGCAGCATCAGTTTTTCCGGAAAGAGAGCTCTGAAGAACGGTCAGAAAGTACTGTATGTAACTGAAAGATGTGTATTCAGATTGACAGAAGAAGGTCTGGAGCTGATAGAGGTATATCCGGGAGTGGATATGGAAGCGGATATATTGTCGAAGCTGCCGTTCCATGTAAATGTTGCACCGGGGTTAGAGTAAAGATTGATTCATTTAATGTTTTTTAAGGTGGGTGCTTATGGAGATTAAAGATATCAGGGGATTATATCTAAAGATTTTGTCAAATATTAAAAGTGTTATGATCGGAAGTGAGGAAGTCTCATCACTGATTTTTTCTGCGATTCTTTCGGGAGGCCATATACTGCTGGAGGATAATCCCGGAACAGGGAAAACCACAATGGCCAAAGTGCTTGCGGCCAGTATTGACGGTAAGTTCAGACGTATTCAGTTTACGCCGGATCTTATGCCTCAGGATATAACAGGGCTTAATATTTACAGTCAGAAGGATGATGAATTTAAACTGGTTGAGGGACCGGTATTCACAAATGTCCTTCTGGCCGATGAGATTAACAGGGCTACTCCGAGAACTCAGTCTGCCCTTCTTGAAGCCATGGAGGAAAGAGAAGTTACCATTGACGGAGAGACTATGTTTCTCAGCAACCCCTTTGTGGTTATAGCAACAGAGAATCCAATTGAAACAACGGGAACATTTCCGCTGCCGGAGGCACAGCTTGACAGATTTACCCTTAAACTGACTATGGGTGATCTGGGAATAGATGATGAGGTAAAAATACTCGAAAGATTTATCCATGATGAACCACTCAGTGAGGTTAAGCCGGTATGTACGGTTGATGAAATTGTTGAGGCGTCGCAGATCATTAAAAATGTGACGGTTAAACCTGAGGTGATGAGATATATAGCTTTACTTAGTGATTCAACAAGAAATTCAGGCAAGATATTTCATGGAGTAAGTCCCAGAGCATCTCTTTCTCTTATGAGGGTTTCCCAGGCTTTTGCTGCAATTTCCGACAGAAACTTTGTTACACCCGATGATGCGAGATTTCTTGCACCTTATGTATTTGCCCACAGGATCATACCATCCTCCGGAAGCAGTAATCTTAAGGAACTTAGAAAGATTGTAATGGAAGCAGCTCTGTCGGTTGAGGTTCCGGTGGAAGACTGGAAATAGACGGATTTTTCTGAGAAGGACAGTCAAAGGGTATATGAAATTATTAACGGCATCGATAATAATATTAATAGTATATGTACTTCAGAAGATTCTTTATATCCGCATGTGGGATAAGAATCTTGAGTCATCATGCCGTTTTTCAAAGGATTATATAGAGTGCGGAGAGAGCGCCGAACTAAAGCTTGTTGTGTCAAATGCCAAGAGACTCCCGCTTCCTGTCTTTCAATTAAAATTCTCGGTTGATAAAGCTCTGGATTTTGATGATATGGAAAATGCGGCAGTCACGGACAGGTATCATAAGAGCGAAGTGTTTACTCTCATGGGATACCAGAAGGTGACAAGAACCATAGCCTTTACAGGCACGAGAAGGTGTGTTGCATCGGTAGATAATATGTCCATGATAGTTAAGGATTTCTTTATGTCAGCAACTTATGCGGCGGCGGTTGATGCCAGGGATTATATCTATGTTTTTCCAAGGAAATTCAGAGAGACAGAATTTATTAATTTCTACCATGGGATAATAGGAAATATCGAGACCAGGAAAAGTCTTATAGAGGACAGGATGACTTTCCGCGGAATCAGAGAGTACCAGTCCTTTGACGGAAAGGGCAGCATTAACTGGAAGCAGTCTGCTCGTAACAGGAGCCTGATGGTAAATGTAAAGGGCTATACCATGGACTCATCCGTTAAAATTCTCCTTAATCTTGATACCGATTCAATGATCGAGGTGGACAGACTTATAGAGGTATCGATATCTATCGCAAGCACATTTGCCGAACAGATCATAAACAGAAAAATGGCGGTTTCCCTGTATGTAAATGCAGAGGATATGTCCGGTAATGTGATACATGAAACCGGCAGCGGTGCGGATATATCTCATCTGGTTACTATAGACAAAACCCTTACGGAGATAAATCATTCTCTTGGAAAAGATGTCTTTTTGGAGAAGCTTGATGATGAGCTTAAGGGTGCTTCCGAAAATATTCATTATCTTATTATATCCTCTTATCATAAGCCGGATATGATCGAAAAGGTTAACAGACTTATTGCATCGGGAGCGGGAGTGTCCATGATAGTGCCTTATTATGATGCATATCCCATGAATAAGAATGCGGATTATATCTCGGGATGGGAGGTGAGCCTCAATGCTTGATAAGATAAGGATTGTTTCACTGATTTCCAGACTTGTATTTATATATTTGCATTACATACTCCTGCTTGAACTTGGAGTGGTAACACTGAAAAAATCCATGGCGGGGTTTGTTGAGATTGCGCTTATCGGCGGCATGCTGGTCATTTCCTATATTGTGAGAGAAAAGATCACTACTATGATAGGTATAATTATCCTGCATGCCATTATGGCAGTCGGGGTATATTTCCTGATTCCGGCACCGGAGCCAAAGTGGCTTCTTATAATCATATTTATGGCTGAAAGCATGAACGGGGCAAGATATATCGGGTCGGGATATATGCTGAGAAAGGAATTTGATCTTCCGTGGCCTTCATTTCTCATGTTTATATTTATTTTAATAATCGGGATAGTCGAAAACTTTCAGAATTTACTGAACCTTTGCTTTATACTTTCGGTTTTTATATATTTTGTTTATATTGTTATATTGTACCTCCAGAATATTGAAGAATATATTAAGGCTTCAAGGAATATATCAGGCATACCGCTGAAGAGGATAATTCCCATGAATTCTGTAATTGTCCTGGGGATTTTTACCATTATGGCAGCAGCGGTGGTACTGTCAGATATGCTGGGATTTCCGGGTGCGGTATTTGAATTTATCAAGGCGATAATCAGGATCCTCTTCATAGGCTTTAAGATAATAGCCGCAATAATATCCTTTATAGCAGGTCTTCTCACCAGAGGCGACGATAAGGGACAGTTTCAGAAAGATATGCTGGCGGTAAATGAAATGGTGGATGATACCAGTATATTCGGTGCCATTGCGGATTTCCTTCTGAAGCTTATCGTTATTATTCTGGCAGTTATACTTATAATGAGATTTTTCAGAAAAATATATGAGGTTCTGCTGGCAAAGAGAACAAGACATGAAGTTGATTCGGTCCTTAGACTGAAGAAGCCTTCGGTAAGGAAAAATGAGATAGAAAGCCTTAAGAAGAATAAGGAAAGTATATCCTCTATCGAATATAGAGCAAGGCGTATTTATAAAAAAAGAGTTGCCGAAGTACGTAAAAAGTATATCCCGGGCAGTAATCATACAACTGCGGATATTGAACATTATTATACGGAGGCGGATAAGCTGCTGAACCCGGAGAATCCGGGAAATATCAGCAAAGTTACGGAACTGTATGAATCTGTAAGATATGGGAATGCTGTTCCTGATTCTGAAATGTTAAAAAAAATGAGGAACAGCTGACAGAATTTAACAGCAAATAATTGAAGGACGGGATTTAGACTGATGAATAGAAAAAAACCTCTTTTGGTTATGATCATGATACTTGCGATAATAGGAGTAGGCGTACTTTTTCTCCTTATCATCAAGATGCTTTCGGATAATTTCGGATGGCAGAAGGATAAAGAGAGACAGGCCATGGTTGATGAGAGAAATGCCATGCATGAGCGTGAAAAAGAAGAAAGAGAAAAAAACAAATCAGAATATGATGATGAAGTGATAGAGGAAACGGAGGAGGAGAGGCAGGCCAGATACTGGAATGAAGAATGGGTGTCTCCGGTTGCGACCCCTACAAGTGCGGTATATGATTATAATTATCCAAAATTTGAATATACTGATAAGACTGTAGAGTTAAAGTCTGCCGAGGATGTATATGAAGAAGTAAAGAAGGATATGGAGGCCAGGGGCGAAGAAATAATCCTTGAAGAAACCACCGATGAGAACGGTGAGGCGGTTGCTCCGAATCTGACAATATATAATCCGATCAGGCTCGAACCTCTCAGCGATGCCGCAGATCCATTCGTGGAAGGGACATATGTGGATCCTGCTACCGTAGAAGGTAATCTCAGTGATAAGGACAGAGCAGATATAGCTGAAGCCATGATGGATCCCATCAAGATGAATTCTGTCGTCAGCACAAATCTGATTCTTGTGGATCTTGATACAAATGAGGTGGTTGTTTCAAGAGACTCGGAGGAACTGATAAATCCCGCATCCATGTCTAAAGTTATGACTGCCATAGTAATGGCGGATTTTATAAATAACAGTACATTGGACAATGAGTATGAGATGAAAAATCATCAGATACAGAAAGCTATAGACGAAAAATTCAGTCGTGTGGGTGTGTCTGCAGGCGATAAGATACCGGTAAAGGATCTCTTTTATGGCATGATGGTATGCTCAGGTGCTGATGCGGATTATGCATTGGCGGATTATCTGGCGGGATCTGAAGAGAATATGGTTGAGCTTATAAGTAAAAGAACCTGGGAAATGGGAATAAGCGATACCGCTCATTTTAACAATGTGATCGGAGCGTACAGTCCTTTCCATCATTGTACGGTAAATGACATAGCGGTCATAATGGCTACGGCAATACAAAATCCCCTCATACTTGATGCCATGTCCACCGAACAGTATACCACAGTTCCCACTGAAGAATTTGAAGAAGGAATTGATATGTCCAACTGGTTTCTCAGAAGAATCGGAACCTATGATACCAATGGAAAGGTGGTTGCAGCCAAAACAGGATTTGTTTCCGAAGCAGGCTTTTGCTGTGTAAGTTATCTGAAGTCAAACAGTGGCAAAAGGTATATATGTGTTACGGCAAATTCCGATGGAAACTGGAGAACGATCTTTGATCATATTTCACTCTACAGGGCTTATACAAAGTAGATGACACAGATAGATAATGATATGGGGAAAAGGCAAATTTTGATAACAAAATCCGCAATTAATGGTAAACAAATCATAATATTACGGTATACAAAACTTTTTATAAAATGTATAATGTTTTTATGTAAATCTGGCGAAAGGATATGATTAAAATGAAAAGAAAAATTGGAAAAGTCGGTCTGCTTTTAATACTGATAGCTGTAATAGGACTTATAATCTATACGGTTTCAAATCCTGTAGATATGAGTAATCTTGAAGGCTATGAACCATCAGCATATGCTACATGGATAGCTCTTCTTCCGCCCGTTATAGCAATAGTTCTTGCGCTTGTAACTAAGGAAGTTTATTCTTCACTGCTTCTGGGTGTTCTCAGTGGAGCACTTATCTATTCCAACTTTAATCTTGAGATGGCTCTTAATACCATGTTCTTTAATGAAGAAGGAGGAATGCTCTACAAGATATCCGACACATTTAATGCGGGAATCCTTGTATTCCTCATATTCCTGGGAATTCTGGTTGCACTTATGAATAAAGCCGGAGGTTCAGCTGCATTTGGTAAGTGGGCTGTAAAGCATATCAAAACAAGAATCGGTGCGCAGATTGCCACAATCGTTCTCGGAATGCTTATATTTATAGATGACTATTTCAACTGTCTTACAGTGGGCAGTGTTATGAGACCTGTAACGGATACACATAAAGTGTCACGTGCCAAGCTGGCATATCTTATTGATGCCACAGCGGCACCGGTATGTATCATCGCACCTATCAGTTCATGGGCTGCGGCTGTTACATCATCTGTTCCCGAAGATGCGGGAGTAAACGGATTCCAGACATTTATCCGTACTATCCCATATAATTTTTATGCAATTTTGACAATCATTATGATGTTCTATCTGACCATCAGAAGACTGGACTTTGGTCCTATGAAGAAACATGAATTAAATGCCTATAAGGGCGATCTCTTCACTTCCGGTCAGGAAGATATCTCAAAGATGATAGAAGAACAGATAAGCAAGAAAGGTAAGGTAATAGACCTGATTGTTCCGGTACTGTTCCTTATTGGCATATGTGTATGTACAATGGTATATACCGGCGGATTTTTCAGCGGAGTTGATTTTGTTACCGCATTTGGTGATGCCGATGCTTCAGCAGCGCTTGTACTTGGTGGTTTCATCACAATACTGTTTACATTTTTCTTCTACCTTATCAGAGGAGTACTTACCTTTGATGAATTTATGAAGTGTATACCTGAGGGATTTAAGGCCATGGTTGCACCGATACTTATTCTTACTCTTGCATGGACACTCTCAGGAATGACAAATCTTCTGGGCGCAAAGTACTTCGTTGCAGGACTTGTTGAGGGCAGTGCGGCAGCACTTCAGTCCATGCTGCCTGCATTTGTTTTCCTTGTTGCTTTGGGGCTTGCTTTTGCGACAGGAACATCATGGGGAACCTTTGGTATTCTTATCCCGATCGTTTTAGGTGTATTCCCAAGCGGAGAGATGATGGTCATATCAATTGCATCCTGTCTTGCGGGAGCTGTATGCGGTGACCATTGTTCACCTATTTCAGATACAACTATCATGGCGTCTGCGGGAGCACAGAGCAATCATATTAATCATGTATCTACGCAGCTGCCATATGCACTGACATGTGCCGCTGTATCATGCGTAACGTATATTATAGCCGGCTTTGTAAAGAATCCTTATATTAGTCTTCCGGCAGGTATTATACTTATGATATTGACGCTGATTATTATTGAGAAAGTCACGGGACGGGAGCCTGAGGAAAAATGAGATTTGCATTATTTATCGGAGATTTACATCAATCCTATCAGGAAAAAATGATAATAAATCTGAATAAAAAGATGCACTTAAGAGGTGACAGAATGGACATATTCGGAAATTTCAGTGTACCGGCTGCAAATTTCCTTTATGTAGAAGGACTGAAAAGCTCTTTCTACCTTCCGGACCTCTCTATATATGACGGTATAATAGTAGCTGACGATACACTCCATCATTTCAATATGAATCTGGAATTGCGTGAGCATCTTAAGGCAAATGCTACCTGCCCGATAGTAAATATCAGAGGTGTGGTTGATTGCTATCATAGTGTATTTATTGATAATAATGCTGAAATGTACAGAATGACCAGGCATCTGATAGAGCATCACGGATTTACCGATCTGGGCTTTGTGACGGGACTTATGGACATGCAGGATGCGGTGGACAGACTTGAAGGCTTTAGGAAGGCTATGAGTGAAGCCGGACTTGAGGTGGATGAGAGTAGTGATATTTTTATAGGTGATTACTGGACCTCTAAGACTAAACTTATGGCTGATTTCTTCATCGGACGAAAGAAGGGACTGGCTCAGGCTATCATATGGTCGAATGATTATATGGCGATCCCCCTCTCACGAGAGC
>CAMOCO010000038.1 GCA_946610715.1 uncultured Clostridia bacterium
TATGAAGTAAGTAAGTCAGGAAACGGAAGAGAAGCTCTTGAAATGGCAATTGAGAATGATTATGATCTGATTCTTCTGGATATTATGCTTCCGGAGCTTAACGGACTTGAGGTTATGAGAAGACTTTCAAGAGAAAAATTTGTTCCGGTAATACTCCTTACTGCCAGAGATGCGGTTATGGACAAGGTTTCCGGGCTTGATGCGGGAGCGGTTGATTATATAACCAAACCTTTTGCCATTGAAGAATTGCTGGCAAGGATAAGGGTTGCATTAAAACTTCATGGAGGAACTTCCGGGATTGCATCGGGAGCCGGTGCAAAAGATGAAGATAAATCCGCTTCGGAAGAGGGCGTTCTTAAATGGGAAAAGCTGATACTGAATATACCGAGGCATGAAGTAAAATATGATGGTCATCTTATAGAACTGACAAATAGAGAATTCATGATGCTCCAGACACTTCTGCAAAATATGGATATCGTACTTTCGCGTGATACCCTCCTGGAAAAGGTATGCGGATATGATTATGTAGGCGAGACAAATGTAATAGATGTTTATATAAGATATCTGCGATCGAAAATAGATGATGAGTACGATATAAAAATGATCCAGACTGTAAGAGGTGTGGGCTATGTTATAAAAAGCGCGGAGAATTAATCGGGCAGAGTAATTAATTGAACGGAGAAATGCTGATGCAGACTGAAGAATTGGAAATAGTGGAGGAGAATCCTCCGGTAATATCAAAAAAGTCTGAAAAGAAAAAAGTATCATCTATTACCAGAAGACTGCATTGGCAGATGATCAGGAGCAAGATAGGAATATATATAGTGAGTGATCTTGTCCTTCTCATGGTCATGTTCGGCGGATGGGCATATATCAAAGAAAGCGAATCAGATAAAGGGTTTTCGATTTCCAGAGAAAGAAGATTTGATATAAATACAGATACAGAAACGGAGTATCTTTCTTATGATGTTCTTGATGAAAACGGAGAGATAATTATATCCGAGAATGTAAGAGATATCGGAATTGCGTCTGCCGGAGTCGGCGGTTCGGTAGTAACTTTTCAGATACTTTCGATCCTGCTCGGACTATTCGGTGAAAACAGAAGGATAAGGAAGACATTAAAGCCCATAAATGATATGGCAGTCAGAGCCGACAGACTTAACAGACTTACTCTGATGGACGGAGATAAGTTTCAGGAAATCGAATCCGCAATTGAAAATATAAAACCGGGTGAGGAAGCGCCTCTCTCGCTTCATGATAAAGATCTCGAAGGTATAGAGGCTGCAATGAATAACCTGCTTATCAGAATGAAGGAAACCTATCAGCAGCAGGCAAGATTTGTAAATGATGCATCCCATGAACTGAGAACTCCCATAGCTGTTATTCAGGGATATGCGAATATGCTTGAAAGGTGGGGAAGAGAGGATGAATCGGTTCTGGATGAATCAATTCATGCAATAATCCATGAAGTCGATCATATGAACAAGCTGATTGAACAGCTTTTATTCCTTGCAAGAGGAGACAGCGGAAAAACAGTTATCAACAAGGCTGAGCTGTCACTCAATGAAATGATGCAGGAAATCTATGAAGAATCACTCATGATAGATGAAAACCACATTTATAAACTGAAGACTGCCGGTGAGGAGATAACTATTAACGCTGATGCGACACTTCTGAAGCAGGCTGTACGAATACTTATTGATAATGCCGCAAAGTATACCAAAGAGAAGGATGAAATCATCCTGGGTTACGGAAAGGATGATAAAAACAGGGTATACCTTCAGGTTCAGGATACGGGAATAGGAATGGCCGAAGCAGATGTTCAGCATATGTTTGAAAGATTCTACAGATCTGATGAAACCAGAGAGATCCAGGGTACGGGACTTGGGTTATCTATAGCAAAGTGGATAGTCGATAAGCATAACGGACATTTTGAGATACTTTCAAGAACAGAACTCGGAACACGTATTCGGATTGTACTTGAAGATAAAAATATGATAGAATAACTTATAATGTTTTGAGAAAGGTCAAAGTATGGGTGCATTAATTTTTTTGGGTATATGCTGGTACCTCGTATCTGGCAGAGATAATCCAAATGTCAGAAAAAAAGCCAGGGGGATTATGGGAACTATTCCCAAGTTAATAGCCGGTTTCTTTTTGCTTATTCCTGCTACTGTTATTTTGACCGTTTTGGCAGCAATGGTAAGCGGGCTGTTCTCATCATTAATCGGACTTATTCCGGTTATTGCCATTATAGCTATTATTTCAAAGATAGTTAAAGCAGGGAAAGAAAATACAAAAAGAGAGAGCAATGATGAATACAGGGCTATCAAAGAACAGGTGAACAGTGGTCAGGGATTTAAGCTCAGTCGTTCAACCTCAAAAAGAGTCAGGATAATCAGGAAGTTTAATAAAAAATTCGATCTTAATCTGACAGATGATCAGATTGAAAGGATAATGAATGCATCATATGTTTCCTACTCATGGGAGAAGGAAATATATGAAATGACAAAGGATTATAAGGTTGATATAGAGTGGCTGAAGTCTGATACCGATTGGCTTAAGGCATATATGAAGGCTTTCCCGGTAATGGATATCGCATCGGATTTTACGGTTCAGAAAAAGATTGTTCTGGATTCTTATTATCAGATATTTAAGGGCGTGGAAGGAAAGACCTATTATTCCATAGATGAAATGATATATGATGTAAATAATAAGTATCTGGTGAGCTTTGATGAGGTAACCTTCATGATAGCGAACAGATTCCTCAGGGAGAATGGTTATAATTTTGAACTGCCGAGAATAGGTGTCATCAGAAATGAAAGTGAAGTTGACAGACTGGCAAAGCAGTATGACAGAATGTCGGGTGCGGACAGCACCGGAATGCCACTCCAGAGATAGTAAAATGCCCCGGGTTTTTCCGGGGCATTTTCTAGTCATTATTTGTGAGTTCATCCCATTTTTCATATAAAGCAAGAAGCTCATTATCGAGCTCTTCCCTCTCCCGGGAGAGCTCAGTGAGAAGAGCCGCATTTGATCCGTTTTCGGGAAGATTCATTTCGAGATCGATTTCTTCAATTCTTTTTTCATATTTTTCAATGCCCGATTCAACCTTCTTCAGGTCACTTGCAAGCTTTCTCTGCCGTGCATATTCAGCTTTGCTGTTTTCATATTCAGCCTTTGAAGACTGCTTCACCGGTTCGGCGTCAGCTTTTTCTTCGCCGGATTGTTCCGGGTGCTGAAGCAGATACAGTCTGTCACGGTTTTCCTCATAGAAATCATAATTTCCTTTATAATCAGTCAGAACATTATTTCGCAGGTCTATAATTCTGGTTGCCACTCTGTTAATAAAATATCTGTCATGGCTTACTGTGAGTACAGTTCCCGTGTAGTTTCTGAGAGCATCCTCAAGTATTTCCTTGGATGGAATATCCAGATGATTGGTAGGCTCATCCAGCATCAGAAAATTAGCCGGTGACAGCATGAGCTTGGCGAGAGAGAGTCTTCCCCTTTCACCGCCGGAAAGGTCGCCGATATTCTTAAATACATCTTCTCCCGTAAAAAGAAATGCGGCAAGCACATTTCTTATTTTGGTATTGTTCATTTCAGGAAATGAATCTGACATCTCTTCAAAAATTGTTTTGGAAGGATCCAGATCATGGTGTTCCTGATCGAAGTAGCCGACCCTTACCCTTGAACCGTAGGTAAGGGTTCCCCCGTCCTTTGATTCAAGCCTGTTAAGTATTTTCAATATGGTTGTTTTTCCTGTTCCGTTACCGCCTATGAGCGCTACATGCTCTCCACGCTTTATATCAATAGTGATATCATTGAAAAGCTGATTGGTGCCATAACTTTTGGCAAGATGCTCGGCTAAAAGTACGTCCTTACCGGATTCGGTAACGGGAGTCAGGGTTAGTCTCATATCGGAATTTACTTCAGTAGGCTTTTCGAGCAGTTCGATTTTGTCCAGCTTTTTTTCGCGGCTCTCAGCACGTTTTATGGACTTTTCTCTGTTGAATTGTTTCAGCTTGGTGATTACTGCCTGTTCATGCTGAATCTCAGCCTGCTGCTTCATGTAGGCATTAATCCTCGCCTGACGTATTTTGGCTTTTTCACTGCTGTAGAAACTGTAGCTTCCGTTAAAGAGAGTAGAAGTTCCCTGATCTATTTCTATTATTTTATTTGAAATTCTATCGATAAAATATCTGTCGTGACTGACAACGATAACTGCTCCCTGATATGATGATAAGAATTCTTCCAGCCAGGATACTGACTGCATATCAAGGTGGTTGGTAGGTTCATCAAGGATTATTATGTCCGGGTGGGAGAGGAGCAGACGTCCCAGTGCGATACGCATCTTCTGACCTCCGGACAGGGTGTCTATATGACGGCCGTAATCTTCTTCGGTGAAACCAAGGCCCTTAAGTACGCCGGTTATTTCACTTTCATAAGCATAGCCGTTTTCTCTGTCATATCTGGTGGTAAGCCTGTTATAGGTCTCAAGGATTTTCTCCAGCTCATTACCCTGCTTATCCTTCATTTCCTTTTCAAGCTCACGGATGCGGGCCTCCATTTCAAGCAGATAACCTTTGGCTTCCTTCATGGATTCGTAGACTGTAGAGTCCAGGATTTCGGCTGCCTGCTGTGACAGATAACCCAGCCTGATATCACGCCCGATTACAACATTTCCCGAGTCGGCAGAGTATTCACCAAGTATAATCTTAAGAAGAGTGGTTTTTCCCGCGCCGTTTATTCCGATGATTGCGGCCTTGTCATGCTCTTCAAGATTGAAGCTGACATTTTTCAAAATCACTTTCTCACCGAAGCTCTTCTCAATATTCTGGCAAGATAGTATCATGGTATTCCTCCGAAACTAAGACTGCTCTATTCTGAGCAAAAGATAGAAAGATATTATACTATTTTGTGATAAAATTCAAATTTTTACGTAATCCATTTAAAATAATACCTTCCGGTTTACTTTACACTTCGCTGACTTTATGTTAGAGTAAGACCATATTATGTAAATTATATTTGCGTGGAGGGTGCGAGATGAAATGTCCTTATTGCGGAGATGAAAATACAAGGGTTATCGATTCCAGACCGGCGGATGATAATGCGGCCATAAGGCGCAGACGCCAGTGCGATGTGTGCGGAAAAAGGTTTACTACCTATGAGAAGGTTGAAACGGTTCCTCTTATGGTAATTAAGAAGGATAAGACAAGAGAACCTTATGACAGATCCAAGATTGAGCAGGGAGTAATCCGCTCATGTCATAAGAGACCTGTTCCCATTGAGAAGATTGAAGCGTGCGTTGACGAGGTTGAGCTGGAAATATTCAATATGGGTATCAGGGAGATAGACAGCTCTGCCATAGGAAGTATCGTAATGGATAAGATTAAGGAGCTGGATGGCGTTGCTTATGTAAGATTTGCGTCGGTTTACAGAGAATTCAAGGATGTAAATACATTTATGGATGAGCTGAAGAAGCTTCTGAAATAATCGGAGAAATAAGATATGAAGCAGATTACAAAATCCGGCGAAGCTGAAATCATAGTAAAAAAATCCCGCTTCATCGGGGAAGCGCACTGTGTTCATACAGAGGAAGAAGCTGCAGCTCTGGTGGCGGAAACAAGAAAACGTTATTATGATGCCAGACATGTGTGTTATGCGTATTCCATAGGTAATGGAGTTCCGAGAATGAAGTTTTCGGATGACGGCGAGCCCAAGGGGACAGCAGGAAAACCTATACTGGATGTGGTAGAGGGATCGGAAATAACAGATATTCTGGTGATAGTGACAAGGTATTTCGGTGGAATCCTTCTCGGTACAGGAGGACTTGTGAGAGCATATTCCGAGGCGGCATCAGAAGCTGTAAAGGCAGCCGAGACCGGGACACTTGTAAGATGTGTAAAAAGAAATATTGATATAGCTTATCCGGAGTTTGATAAGGTAAGATTCATGCTGGAGAGTAAAGGGATAAGCGATTTTGAAACGGAGTATGGCTCGGGAATAAGAATCGTGGCATATATTCCCGAAGAAATCGATTCCGAAGTGATCAGAGAACTTACGGATATAACCAGAGGCAGTGCAGAGACCGAAGAACTGCTGAGAGAATCTGTAATAAAGAAAATCGTTTAGAAATAGTAAGGTATGAAGAGACTTGAAATAAGCTTCAGGGAATCGCTGAAGCTTGACAGGTCAAAGAATATCCCGCCGAAAATAATAGTAAGTACAAGATATACAGGAAGCACTCCTTTCATAAGGGTGCTTTTTCTTATTATAAGGCTGATAATAAATGCAAATGCCGAGGAGATTATCATATATACAGTTATATGCAATAAAAACCGGGTACCGGTTTCTTCGGGATAGCAGATTAATATGGAAAAATATGTGATTACTGAAACAGGAACAGTAATGGTCAGGATGTCTGCAAGTCTCATGAAGAGTCTTTCCTTTACGTCCATTTTGAGAAACAGTCCCATATCTTTATCGACTAAATAGGTGGCAGCACCCAGAAGGGAAGCCGCAAATATAAAGAATCCTCCGATTTTTCTGATGGGAATATCGATGGGTGAGTAATCCTTTATGTCAGAATATTTGCCTCCGGAAATATCTTCCAGATGAAATATGCTGTCACTTGAAATATAGTTTGCATAGGTGTCATGCATCAGTTCCATAAGCTCTTCCATGGTGAGTTTCCCGTTTTCCGAAGTAAGCTCGGAATATATATCTTCATCCTGCACGGTCTTTTCAAGGATTCTGTAAGCGCTGTATTTAAATGTGACGGAGTAGAGAAGATCTGCTGCAAGGGACGGAAATACCGAGCCTTCGGTAGTGATTACCCTTATGTCCTGCTGGGTGAAAACAGAAGTGCTTTTTGACAGGTAATCTTCGGGAATTATGAAACCGGAATCAGCCTTTCCGCTTATGATGGCAGAATACATTTCATCTTCATCGGCCACGGAATAGAAATTAAAAACGGAATTAATATTACTTATATCTTCCAGCATCCCGACTGCTTCTTCTGACCCATCCATGCATAGAACCGCAACGGGAATGGAGGCGCTTTTTTCTTCGGGTGGGACAAGACGGTAGATAAGGGAAAGCATGATAAGAACGCCGGCTATTATATATATAAACGGCTGTCTGAGTATTCGTTTTTCCATTATCATAAATCTCTGAAGGGATAGTTTCATTACTGCCTCCACAAAATAAAGAGTACAAATTTTATAAGATATCTGAAAGGATTATAAACAGCTGCCTTCTGCATGAAAAGAGGAAGACACTCAACCGGAACCAGTCCGCCTGCGGGATAGATGAGAATCAGTACTGCAAATAAAACCACTATGCATGCGGTAACGGGATTTTTGACGGTATATATTATAAATGAAATGATCGCCGATATGATCAGTATAACCGGAAATATCATAATAAGGGCAGAGAGATTGGGACCCAGCCCCGTAAGCAGAACCGATATAAAGCTGATCACAAATATTCCGTAGCATATAACCGACATGACAAGGGTTTCTGCCATGAAAAGCCCGGGAGTCCCGAGTCCTGCGGAATTTGCCTGAAGCTTTATAACATTTCGATTTCCGTTATAGATATAAGCAGTCACGAAAACAGACAGGAATAAGATTAAAATAATGTATGAACCTGTCAGCTGCTTTTCAATTGAATATTTTGAAAGAGAATCAAATTTTTCCTGAATGAAATGTTCCGATCTTGTGAGTACATAAGTCAGATTATTCGTATCCAGAGCGGATTCGAGATTATATGCGTCGGATTCATCCATTTCCAGTGCTGTATTAATATGCTTCATTGTAAAATATGCGGTCTGGGCAGTGCCAAGCATCTTCGCACTGGACTGAAGAAGGTCATTTACAAGACGGTCCTCAATGGTATCATTTCCGCTGTAAAAAACATTCATGGGGCAATCACTGCCGGAACCTGTAAAAAGGCTGTCGATGAATCCCTCAGGAACATAGATAAAGCAGAGAATTTCATCATTTTCAAGAGCCTTCAGCCCTTCTTCCCTGGAATCATAGGATATGAGGGATGCGGATTCCTTAAAGCTTTCCATCTCGGTGATGATACCGAGGGCAAAGGAGTTTTTAAAGGAATTGCCTTCTATGCTGTAACCGATGGATGCGGTATCTATTTCGATATCATGTGAAAGGAGACTTCGTCCGTAGTGAATAATGATTCCCGATGTAAGGATAAATATAACCGAATAAAGAATAATTGCCGGGAGGTGATAAACTGCAGCCTTCAGTTCGGTTCTTATAAATCTTAGAAACTGAGGCATGTTCATAGTGAACTCCTCCTTAGAAGCTGTTTTAAGTCCGTGCCGGGAGAGAGGGTGACACACTTATTGTCATCAATGTAAAGTGTCTTATCCGCGATGCTGAAAACAGATTCATCGTGTGATGCAATGATCACCATTCCTCCGCTCATTTTGTAGGAAATGATATATTTTAAAATATCTTCTCTGGCCACCATATCAAGAGCCAGCAGCGGCTCGTCCAGAAGAAGAACACGGGGGTTATTCAGAAGAACAGTTGCAAGCTGCAGACGTTTTTTCATTCCACCGGACATGGAACGTACCGGAGTATTAATGAAGTTATGGACATTCAGCAGTGAAAGAGGTGGATTTGAAAGGCGGGTAAAGATCTCGGCCTTTGAAGAGTCTGACCAGAGCCTGATATTGTCCATAGCGGAGAGTTCCGGTATAAGTGCATTTTCCTGTGTTACATATCCGAAGCTTTTCCTGTATTCCGAAGGATTATCCGTAAAAGAAATTCCGTCCAGAGTTATGCTTCCGGAAAAACCTTTGCTCAGTCCCGCGACAGCTGTAAGAAGGGTTGATTTTCCTGCACCGTTAAGTCCCAGAAGACCTGTAACGGTCCCGTAGTCCGCATCGAAGCTGACATTATTTAAGACGGTTTTTCTGCCGTAACTTATATTTACATTTTCAAGCTGTAACATGATCAGTACCTCAAATTTCTATCTGAATTCATAAAAAACTTCTTTAATAATCCTCTTCGATAACACGAAAATCCAGATAATCAAAATCAACGGTTTCTATAAAACTGTCCTGAGTAAAACGTGTTCCGGCATGACGGATAAAATCATTTTTATTTGACTCCAGCCAGATGGGGACGGCAAGATCAAATTCGTAACAGATGTCTTCAAGGGCTTTATATACCTTAGGCGTTCTTCTCATGGATGGATCGTCTATGGCGATTACGGTGTCTCTCAGAAGTTTATTATCTTTTATTAATCTGCCCCATATTCTGAACATTTTTGATTCCTCCCGAAAACTTAAAAACAGCTTAAAAAATTTATTAAAAATGGTATAATTTATCTTCAGAAAAACGAAAGATTGATATCACACTTTATTCACATTTGGGTATCATAATAACATTATATTAAACAAACACAAATATATCAAATTTGTCAAATATATCAAGGGTTCATGCTAAGTGAACAAGGAGGTTGATTAAAAATGTCAGATAATAATTATGATGAATTCCAATATGATCCGAGTATGTATGCGGGTCATAATTCACAGGTGACGCGAGATTATAATTCACAGGTGACGCGAGATTATAATTGTAATAATACATCGTATCCGGATACTATGGTTGAAAAGACTCCGGAGCCGCAGCATAAAGAAAAACCAAAAAGCCTCGGTAAATGGCTTATGAGAATGGTAGTATCTGCGCTGATATTCGGGCTTGTGGCAGGAGGAACATTTCAGGGTGTGAATTACCTTTCGGGAAAACTGAAAGGAGAAAAAGAAAAAGTCGAGGCAGTTTCTTCGGGAAATGCCGATAATGTAACTACCCAGGCTCCGGTAAATACAAGTGATCTCACAAGTACTGTTTCATATGACGTGGCGGATATAGTCGAAAAGACCGAAAATTCCATTGTATCCATTACCACGAAGGTCACAACGGATTATACATATTTCTTTAATTATGATTCCGATCAGCCTACCGGTGCCGGCTCAGGTATCATAGTAGGTAAGTCCGATAAGCAGCTTTATATTGCAACCAATTATCATGTTATCAAGGATGCGGATGAGATAAATGTAGGATTTTCCGATGGTGAGATAGTTAAGGCTTCCGTTATAGGATATGATGAGTCACAGGATATAGCAGCAGTTGCCGTTAACTTCAGTGATATGAAGGAGTCTACGACAAAGAAGGTTACAATTGCCCAGATTGGAGATTCAGACAGCCTTAGAGTAGGTGAACCGGCAATCGCCATAGGAAATGCTCTTGGATACGGACAGTCGGTAACAGTCGGATATATCAGTGCCCTGGACAGGTCTATAGAAGGCAGTGACGGTAAATATATTCAGACCGATGCGGCAATCAACCCCGGAAACAGCGGTGGCGCACTCTTTAATGCAGAAGGAAAAGTAATAGGAATTAATTCCGTAAAATATGTCAATTCCAAGGTTGAAGGTATGGGATTCTCTATTCCGATCAATAAAGCAATGGATATTATAAACGGAATTATAAACGGAGATATAAAGCCGGAACTCTATTTAGGTGTAGAAGGAGAGGAAATCAACAGAGAATATTCACTTATATACGGATTCCCCGAAGGCGTATATGTAAAGAAAGTTTTAAGTGATTCTCCGGCCGAAGAAGCGGGGATGTATGCAGGGGATATTATTGTTGAAATCGAAGGTAAGGAAGTTTATACTAGTGAAGATGTGAAAAACAGAATTCAGGATTTTAATGAGGGAGATACTGTTCAGGTGGTTGTATACAGGTCTGAAATGGGCAGCTACAATAAAGTAACCCTGGATGTGACACTGGTTAAAAAATAATACCACGGAACAAAAAATAGATATGTATAAGCTTATAAACAGAGATGGTCTTGCCAAGAGAGCGGACTTCCTGACTCCGCACGGAGTGATAAAAACACCGGCATTCATGAATGTGGGAACGGCAGCGGCAATTAAGGGGGCTGTATCAGCAGAGGATCTGGAAAATATAGACACAGAAGTTTTGCTATGTAATACATACCATCTTCATGTAAGACCCGGAGACGAAACTATATATAAATTAGGCGGGCTTCACAAATTTACAACGTGGAGCCGGCCTATTCTTACTGATTCGGGGGGATTTCAGGTTTTTTCCCTCGCCAAGCTGAGGGCAATTAAGGAAGAAGGAGTAACCTTTAATTCCCATATTGACGGAAGAAAAATATTTATGGGACCTGAAGAAAGTATGCAGATCCAGTCGAATCTTGCATCCACCATTGCCATGGCATTTGATGAATGTCCGCCGGCAAAGGCCGAGAGAAAATATATAGAAGCATCGGTGGCAAGAACCGAGAGATGGTTAAAGCGATGCATTACCAGGATGAATGAACTGAATTCTCTGGAAAGCACCATCAATAAAGAGCAGATGCTCTTCGGAATCAATCAGGGCGGGATCCTTGAAGATATAAGAATAGCAAATGCCGAAAGAATATCCGAGCTTGACCTTCCGGGATATTCCATCGGGGGACTGGCGGTAGGCGAATCCCACGAGGAAATGTATCATATCCTGGATGTAACGGTACCGCATCTTCCTGTGAATAAGCCCACATATCTGATGGGAGTGGGTACTCCCGCAAATATACTTGAGGCTGTGGACAGAGGAGTAGACTTCTTTGATTGCGTATATCCGTCCAGAAATGGTCGTCATGGCCAGGTCTATACCAATTCCGGCAAGCTCAATATGAAGAATAAGAGATTCGAATTTGATGAAAAACCTATAGATGAGACTTGTAACTGTCCGGTCTGCAGAAGGTATACGAGGGCCTATATCAGACATCTTCTTGTGAGAGATGAAATGCTTGGCATGAGATTTTGCGTCTTGCATAATCTCGCATTTTATAATAATATGATGAAGGAAATTCGGGAGGCTATCGAAAATAACAGTTTTAAAGACTATAAAAAGCGTAAACTGGAAATGGTAGATCCCAAGAAAACAGATTAAGGAGATTTTTTTAATATGAATTTAGCAGCAGTTTTATCAGCAGGAACAAATAGCGGCCAGACAGCAGGCGGCGGTGCATTTATACTTATATTCTATGTGGCTATCTTTATCCTGATGATTTACTTCCTTATGATCAAGCCTCAGAAGAAGCAGGCTCAGAAGCAGCAGGAAATGATGAAGACTCTTAAGCCCGGATGTACCATAATGACCACCAGCGGTTTCTTCGGAACAGTAATTGACGTTCCCGATGATGAGACAGTTATCGTTGAGTTCGGTAATAATAAGAACTGTAGAATTCCGATGCACCAGAAGGCAATAGCTGAGATTGAGGATCCGAATACTGTAACACTAAACGGAAATGAGGATGCAGAGGAAAAGAAAGAAGATAAGAAAGATGACAAGAAGTCTAAAAAGTAAGACAGCAGTCCTTGCGGTAGCAGCTATGATGGTACTGTCCCTTGCCGGCTGCGGTAAAAAAGAGGAAGAACCTTATATATCACCCAGCTTTAACAATGAATCAGATGATAACCAGAAATATGATCCTACAGTAGAGAATTCATCTGTTACAGATGCCACCTATGGAGATGCTGAGCTTATGTATGATGCTGAGCCTTCGGGGCAGGAAATGAGTGAGGCTGTTAAAGCATCCATGTCAGATCCGCTTGAAGCGGGTGTGTATGGAGAAGGCATTTACTATAATTCCATGGCCAATTTTGCTATAAATGTAAATGAGACGAACTGGTCATTCTATGATGCCGAAGGTGTTGCAGCCGCTACAGGTCTTTCGGTAGAAGATGTGGATAATTTCTGGTATGGTTACAAGACCACACAGGATGCCGAAACATCATATTGCTGTATCGCATATGACAATAAAACAGGTTCAAATATAATCGTTTCGTATGTTAATCCGAGTGTTACACTTTTTCCGGAGATAACAGCTGAGGATTATCTGGCAATGGCTCTTAACAGATATGATAATCTTTTGGTTAAAAGGATTAAATTCCTGGGAGACACATGGGCATGTCTTGATATTCCCGCTGATCAGAATCCTGCGGGAAGAAGAGTATGCTATGCCAAGAAAAGTGGTGACATCCTTATACTTGTTACATTTACAATGCAGGATGATCAGGAACTCAGTGAAGCGCAGGAGTTATTTTCCAGACTCAAATAGTAAATTATATGGGGGCAGCCTTAATATGGCTGCCTTTTTGGGGATTATATGAAGAATATACAGAAGGTATTTAAAAAACTGATATTTGGAATGATCGGAATAGGGCTTTGGATGGCTGCCGAATGGATGGTGGGCTCCTATGGTGAAGGAAATAACCATAATGGCCTTATCGAAAGTAATTGGGCAACTATGCCGGTCATAAAGTTCCGGCTTGCTATGATCATGGCGTCTGTAGCTGCGATTTTTTTCATCGCGGGAGTAAACAGTGCTGTCAGCGCGATCAATAAGGCCAGGAGAAAACGTTATGTAATGGACTTTTACATGGCGCGGATCTTTGAGCTTGGAGCATATGCTGCAGCAGTTTCCATGATGTTTAATATGGCAGTCAGAGTGATACTTCCTCTTCTTTACAAGGAACTGTTTAATACCCGCCTTATGGGAGCGGAGATCATTTCAACTATAGAAGGGGTATTCTACTATGTTTCGGTTCCTTTCTATGTCTATTACTGGGTAGGTATAGTCGGGGTATCCATTGGTTTTGCCTACTTCGTTCTGATAGGCAGACTGCTTGTACCAAGGATTACATTCTTCAATAATCCGCTGTTTTTTGTGATACTTAAGATTTCTCTCGGAACCCTTGAGAAAGCATTTATCGACGATTTCCTTGCGGCAGCGGACGGAATGGGATTTCTGTTTATGTTTGGACTCATTATCAGCTTTGTAACTAAGATACCCGCAAGAGAGCATGAAAGAAGAAAAGCTGTACTTAGAAACAGAAGAAGGGAAAGAGAGAGATGAAGCTGATATCGTGGAACGTAAATGGAATAAGGGCTTGTATGGGAAAAGGCTTTCAGGATTTTTTCAGTAGTATAGATGCTGATATATTTGCGATCCAGGAAAGCAAGATGCAGGAGGGACAGCTTAAGCTGGAGCTTCCGGATTATAAGCAGTATTGGAATTTTGCCGTGAGGAAGGGATATTCGGGTACTGCGGTTTTTACCAGACAGGAACCGGAAAATGTTGAATACGGAATGGGCATCGAAAAGCATGACAGTGAAGGAAGGCTCATAACACTTGATATGGGAAGTTATTATTTTATCACTGTATATGTTCCGAACTCGCAAAATGAATTGAAGAGACTGGATTACAGGATGGAGTGGGAGGATGATTTCAGACAGTTTGTGTCCGACCGCGCAAAGGATAAGCCGGTAATAATCTGCGGTGATATGAATGTGGCTCATAAGGAGATAGATATTAAGAATCCATCTTCAAATCATAAGAATCCCGGATTTACGGATGAGGAAAGAGAGAAGATGAGTCTGCTCCTGGATGCCGGTTTCACAGATTCCTTCAGATACAAATATCCGGATCAGAAGGATGCTTATTCCTGGTGGTCATACCGGTTCAATTCCAGGGCAAGGAATGCCGGATGGAGAATTGACTATTTTATCGTATCGGATGATATAAAAGAAAAAATCGACGATGCAAAGATCCTGACCGATATATATGGCTCGGATCATTGCCCCGTCGAACTTGATATTAATCTTTAAAATCAGATTGGGACTGTTATTTGTTTGAAATATCGTCCCAGTCTTTTTCTTTTATTTCAGTACGTCTAACCTTACCACTGGTGGTCTTGGGAAGCTCACTTACGAAATTTATAATCTTCGGTCTTTTGTAGGACGCCAGATTTGCTTTGAGGTATTTCATAATTTCTTTTTTCAGCGAATCGCTTGGCTCTGTATCTGATGTAAGCACTATGGAGGCTTTGATGGCCTGTCCGCGGATAAGATCCGGAATACTTGTTACGGCTGTTTCAAGTACATAGGGAAGCTTCATTATCTCATTTTCTATCTCAAAGGGACCTACTCTGTAGCCGGCGGATTTGATGATATCATCGGTTCTTCCTACATACCACAGATATC
>CAMOCO010000039.1 GCA_946610715.1 uncultured Clostridia bacterium
ATTTACTCATGATTTATTCCTCTCATCCTACAAAATAATTTCCTTCAGCATAGCTGATCCTGTTCTTGTCCTTACCTCTGTAATTGAAGAACAGTGCCATGGATATCGGGCCTATCCTTCCCAGATACATACAGATAATGATAATAAGCTTGCCAGCTACATTAAGGTTAGGTGTCAGCGCCCTGGACAGTCCTACAGTAGCAGTTGCACTGAATACTTCATATGACGCATCCGACAGACTCACATCATTTGTGACAAGCAGGAGCGCCAAGAATGTAAATGTGACAAAAAAGCTTACAAACACTATTGCCGATGCCTTTTGCATCATTCCATTTGCAAGTCTCCTCCTGAATACCACAATTTCCTCCCTGTTACGGATAAAGGAAACTCCGTTGAGTATTACGAAGAAAATAGTTACTGTCTTAACACCGCCGGCAGTTCCCACAGGCGATCCACCGATAAACATATAGAGCAGTCCCACCAGTACCGAACCTTCCGTCAGTGACTGCTGCGGAACCGTGGCAAAACCGGCTGTTCTGAATGTTACCGACTGGAATATGCTGTTAAGTATCTTCTTACCCAGGGACATATTTCCTATTGTATCCGGGTTACTATATTCCATAATGAATACCAGTACTGCGCCGGATAATATAAGGAAAAATGTCAGGCTGAGCACAAGTTTTGTATGCTCACTGAAACGCTTAACCATGGCCATAAATGAATATTTTTTTCTCTGCCTGTTCCTGATACCTCTGCAGATATCAAACCATACGACATATCCCAGACCACCCATCACTATAAGGAACATTGTATTTATAATAAGCAGTACATTTCCGTTATAGGAAATCAGGCTGTCAGGTCCCAGTATATCTATTCCCGCATTACAGAAAGCAGATATTGATGTAAATACCGAGTACCAGATTCCTCTGATGATTCCGAACTTAGGAATGAATACTATCATATAAACAAGGGCTCCAACCCCCTCCACCAGGAAGGTTCCGAGGAATACTCTCTTCAGAAATTTCAGGAGTCCCGACATAGTATCGAGATTAAATGCATCATGCAGCATCACAAAGTGGCTGAGTGAAAATTTTCTGTGAATTATAAGCATGAGGCTGGAAGTAACCGCTATTATTCCCAGTCCTCCCAACTGAATAAGTATAAGTATCATTATCTTCCCGAAGAGTGACCAGTGCAGGTATGTATCAACTACTACAAGACCCGTCACGCAAAGGGAAGTGGTCGATGTAAACAGCGCAGTAACTACTCCGGTGCTCTGTCCGTCAGCAGCAGATATAGGAAGCATAAGTATGACAGTTCCCACAATGATAGCTATAAAGAAGCTGAGGGGAATAATCTGCGCCGATGTTAGTTTAATCTTCTTCTTTTCTTCTGACTCATTCAAAATGAATTACCCCCTCTTATCTACAGCTGAAATCTGTCAAGCTGCTTTTGATAAGTTTCGGAAATTTCCTTCTGATAATCCGCCGTTATAGCTATCTGTCCCAGATACTGGGCAATAGCCTCGAGTTCCCGTTCTGTATCACGCATCTTGCCTTTTATCTCTGCTATCCTGGAATTCTGCAGTTCCTCCGGACTGAGCTTCTCAGTATACTTGATAATCCTGATATTTATGGCTTCTATCTGCTCATAAGATTTTCTGATTGAAATTGCAGTATCCCTGCTGGATTCACTGATGCTTTCCGTGTCATCCTTCAGCTTTGCGATCACATCCTTCAGTTTATACTGTGCATCATTTATGGACTTTATGGTTCTGCCGAATTCATCATCTCCCAGCCCTTCGATATCCTCGGAAAGATTATAATCCGACATTCTCTCCGCATAACGCTTAAGACCGTTGATCTTTTTTGCAATATAACTTCTCATATACAGTGCAATGATCACACTTCCGGCGATTGCCGCAAATATTGCAATACTGTTGGAAACCATTATTCTATGATATTCTTCCGGATTTAAATATATTCTTCTCATTCCGATGATTCCCAGCACACCGATGAGGACAATGATAACAACCATGAAAATGTAAACTATCGTCAGCTGTCTGAAATTATTTTTCTGCTTCATTACTGTCCTCCTTATATATTTTATTGATTCTGTCAATGGTTTCGATTACCTTATCTCTCGGAACCGGTTTGGAATAATAATATCCCTGAATATAGTCCGCTCCCATTCTGGTAACCATATTCACCATTTCCTCATTTTCAATTCCCTCGGTAACAACCATTTTATTGATGTTCTTGAACATCTTAATGGTATTCTTCAATATCTCTCTTGTAGATGCCTTCTTCATAGCGCCCCATACAAAGAACTTATCAATCTTGACTATGGAGAATGGCATTTCAACTATATATCCGATATTTGAATAACCCGAGCCGTAATCATCCAGCGAAAAGGTTATTCCGTTCATGGAAAGCCTCGCCATATTCCTCAGAAGCCTGTCCTCAGAATATGCAGCTGCAGACTCGGTAATCTCAAGGTTTATCACCTCCGGCGGTATCTCATATTTTTCAAGTATTCCGCCTATATCCTTGTAAAGCTTTTCCCTCATACACTGAACCACGGAAAGGTTTATTTCCACAAATTTGATTCCTTTTTCCAGAAGGTTGTTTTCCCTTATGAATTTACATACCTCTTCGATAACCAGGCGGCCTATCTGGACGATGGTTCCGTTCTTCTCAGCTATCTTGATGAATTCTTCGGGTGATACATATCCATAGCCCGGCACCTGGAGTCTGGCAAGAGCTTCGAGAGATGATACACACTTATTCTTTATGTCATAGATAGGCTGATAATGAACCTCGAACCTTTTCAGCCTGATTTCAGCCATAATGGTCTGCTCTATAACCTGCCTTCTTTCTATGGTATCTACAGTCTTGCCCTCCACTTCGAAGAACTGAGCCTTTCCTCTCTGCTTTGCCTGCGAGATGCCATACTCAATGGCCGAGAACACTCTTCTGGTTTTCTGCTTATTTGTATTTACAAGGCAGATACAGGCCGAAAGCGGCACATCAAGCCCGTTCAATTCGAAGGGGACTCTGAAAATATTTGAGATAACATCTATCCCCTTGCTAAGTCCGATCTCCTCATCAACGATTACCGTGAATATATCGCCGCTGTATCTGAAAACATTTCTTACGCCAAATTCGGATTGAAGCTTTTTCACCAGCTTCCTCATCATCCTGTTGCCGCCTTCCATACCGTAGATCTCATTTACCATTTTAAAATTGTCCAGAGCAATGGCGTATATATTTATACTCTTATCAATTTTTGCATATTCATCCATTTCATATAGAAGCGCTTCTCTGTTAAATGCTCCCGATACCTGATCTACAAAGTCCACCTGACTCTCCGAACCGAAATACATTACATATATACAGAACGCATTTCCCAGTCCCGTGAGAAGATAGTAGGGCACGAAGAACTGAATAATCTCAGGAATATAATTAACCAGTATCATGGCAATCACATAGATACACTCTTTGCTGAACAGACCTTTCCATCTTATGGCCCAGACCACGGAAATCACGATATATATTATGGAATTAATATAAAGAAGAATATGCGCCGGTCCGGTTTTATAGCCCGCTCCGTCAATATAATATACAAGATGTGTGGCATAGCTCGAAAGCGTCAAAATAACACCTATCGCCGCAGGGATAAGAAAAATTCGGAACCACTTCCTGGTGCTTTCCGAACGATTTGTAATTTTACAATATAGATAGATAAGGAAAATAGTCGGGATTATAAAGCGCACAACAAGATAAAACCCATTAACCAGCCAGTGAACACTTCGGGGAACACTGTCATTATAATGCAGCAGAATTGTAGACACTATATCAACAATAGAATTGACAAGACATATGACTGTATAGAATCTGAATATTCTGTTCAGATATCCCTCCAGTCTTTTTCTTGTTGCTGACATTATCATCAAAAGAATAAGAAAGAGGGATGCACATAACTCAAATTTTATTTCATAAGGCATGGCATGACTCTCCTTGTATAATAAATCTGCTCTAATTGCAGACAGCATACCAAGTTTATTATACAACAAAAGAGACATGTTAACAATAAAAATATACTATGTAAACCAGTGCTGTGGATATTTGATAACTGTGATATATCAGATCGTAGAAATTCTTGGAGTTATATCTTCAAGAACGTCCAAAAGTATCCTGACCGTATCAAGTGATGTGAATGTAGTGACTCCGTTCATAATCGCACATCTTCTTATCTGCACTCCGTCCTCGTAATGTATTCCGGACAGTACCGCCCTGGTATTGATTATATAACTTACATAGCCTGCTCTGATGGATTTCAGCACTTCATCACTGCCGTCACTCAGCTTTCCTCTCATTCTTGTCCTTATGCCATGCTCCTTAAGGAAGGCTGCTGTTCCCACTGTAGCTTCTATATTGAATCCCAGCTCATAGAATCTTCTGACCAGCGGAAGCGCTTCCTCCTTATCCTCATCAGCCAGTGTGACCATTACGGTGCCGTATTCCTTCATCTTTATTCCCGAAGCCTGAAGTGCTTTATAGAAAGCTCTCTTCAGACTTCTGTCATATCCGATTGCTTCACCGGTGGATTTCATTTCCGGAGAAAGATATGAATCCATGCCATTTAGTTTTTCAAATGAAAATGCCGGTGCCTTTACATACCAGAAGCCTCTATCCGAAGGCATTTTCCCGCCCTCATTCTTTATCGTTTCAGGACTTTTGATTCCCTGCTCCTTCAGGCTTATACCCAGCATAACCTTTGTTGCAATATCAACCAGCGAATATCCCGAAGACTTTGACAGGAACGGTACACTTCTTGATGCTCTGGGGTTTACTTCAATGATATATACATTATCATTTTTATCAACGATGAACTGGATATTATAGAGGCCTATGATTCCTATACCCAGACCCAGCTTCTCTGTGTAATCTCTGATGGTCTCCTTCACCTTTTCGGAAATAGAATACGGCGGATATACGCTTGTGCTGTCTCCCGAGTGTACGCCGGTTCTCTCCACCAGTTCCATGATTCCCGGAAGGAATACTTCCTTACCGTCGCAGATAGCATCCACCTCTACCTCTTTTCCTACCACATATTTATCTACCAGTACAGGTCTGTCTGTATCAACCTCTACCGCAGTCTTAAGATAGTGGCGAAGCATCTCCTCATTTGCAACGATTTCCATCGCCCGGCCACCCAGTACGAAGCTTGGGCGTACCAGTACCGGGTAGCCGATCCTTCCTGCTGCCATAACACCGCTCTCTATATCAGTTACGGCAACACCTTCAGGATGGGGGATATTCAGTTCTTCTATAACCGCTTCAAATGCATCTCTGTCCTCAGCTTTAAATATGGCATCGCAGTCTGTGCCTATTATCTTTACTCCTCTCTTCTGAAGAGGCTCCGCCAGGTTGACCGCAGTCTGCCCTCCAAGAGTAGTGATGACACCCTCGGGCTTTTCCAGAGTGATTATATTCATAATGTCCTCAACCGTAAGCGGCTCAAAATAAAGCTTATCGGCTGTGGTATAGTCTGTGGAAACCGTTTCGGGATTATTGTTGATAACTATAGCCTCATAACCCAGCTCATGAATCGTCTTTACGGCATGAACCGTGGAATAATCAAATTCCACTCCCTGTCCGATTCTGATGGGTCCCGATCCCAGTACAATGATCTTTTTCTTATCCGACACAACGGATTCATTTTCATCCTCATAGGTGGAATAAAAATACGGAACATAGCTTTCAAATTCGCTGGCGCAGGTATCTATCATTTTATATACGGGACGGATTCCCAGTTCCATTCTCTTACTGAATATTTCATCTTCCGTAAGTCCCGTCAGTTCTGCAATATATGAATCGGAGAACCCCATACGTTTCGCCGCATAAAGGATTTCATAATCCGGATCATCCGCCTTCTCCAGTTTCTTTTCATAATCAACTATATTCTTAATCTTATCAAGGAAGAACATATCTATCTTCGTTCTCTCATAGATAAGCTGAAGGTCCACTCCCAGCCAGATCAGCTGCGAGATGGCATAGATTCTGTCATCCGTTCCATCCTCTATATACTTAAGAAGTTTATGTATCGCTTCATTTACATTTTCCGGTGCCGGTTTATCGGATAGTGACTTCACATCGAACTTCGCAAGATGAATATGATTTTTTCCGTCCTCCAGAGATCTGATAGCCTTCAGCAGACTTTCCTCCATAGTCCGTCCGATACTCATGGTTTCACCTGTGGCCTTCATCTGAGTTGATAGGACATTTGATGCGAGAGTAAACTTGTCAAACGGAAATCTTGGCATCTTGGTAACAATATAATCAAGTGACGGTTCAAAGCATGCCGGTGTATTTGCAAGCCTGATCTCATCCAGCTGCATTCCCACCGCGATCTTCGCAGAAACCCTTGCTATGGGATAACCGCTTGCCTTGGATGCGAGGGCTGATGATCTGGAGACTCTCGGATTAACCTCTATTACATAGTAGCTGAAAGAATGCGGATCCAGCGCAAACTGAACATTGCATCCTCCTTTAATGTCCAGCGCTCTTATTATCTTCAGCGCACTGTCGCGGAGCATATGATATTCTCTGTTGGTGAGAGTCTGACTTGGAGCAACAACTATGGAGTCGCCGGTATGGATTCCCACAGGATCCAGGTTTTCCATATTGCAGACTACGAGAGCCGTATCATTTGCATCTCTCATTACTTCATATTCTATTTCCTTATAGCCTCTGATACTCTTTTCAACCAGCACCTGATGAACCGGTGAAAGAGCCAGTGCATTTTTCATCATTTCCCTCATTTCGTCGGGATTTTCCGCAAATCCGCCGCCTGTTCCCCCCAGGGTAAATGCAGGGCGGAGTATTACCGGATAACCTATATCCTCAGCAGCCTTAAGCCCTTCCTCAACCGAATAAGTAATCTCCGAAGGTACCACCGGCTCACCGATTCTTTCGCATAACTCCTTAAACTGTTCTCTATCCTCGGCACACCTGATACTGTCTGCATCCGTGCCAAGAAGCTCTATCTCACATTCCTTCAGAACTCCCTTATCATATAACTGCATGGCAAGATTAAGTCCGGTCTGTCCTCCGATTCCCGGAACGATTGCATCCGGTCTTTCATATCTGCATATTCTCGCCATGTATTCGAGTGTCAGAGGTTCCATATAAACTTTATCAGCAATCATTGTATCAGTCATTATAGTGGCCGGATTTGAATTTGCCAGAATAACCTCGTAGTCCTCCTCTTTCAGCGCAAGGCATGCCTGTGTTCCCGCATAATCGAATTCAGCGGCCTGTCCGATGACAATAGGCCCCGAACCTATTACAAGTATTTTTTTCAGATCATTTCTTCTTGGCATATGCTGCCTCCTTATCCGTCACCATTTTTACAAATCTGTCGAAAAGATAGATACTGTCCCGGGGTCCCGGCGAGCTCTCCGGATGATACTGTACGGAAAATACCTTATCCTCATCTGAGTAAAGTCCTTCCACGGTATTATCCAGCAGATTGATGTGCGATACCTTAAGTCCTGTCCCATCCACGGATTTATCATCCACGGCATAGCTGTGATTCTGGCTCGTAATCTCTATCTTTCCCGTTCTTATATCCCTCACCGGATGGTTGCCGCCTCTATGACCGAATTTCAGTTTATAGGTCTTTGCCCCATATGAAAGGGCGATAAGCTGATGTCCCAGACATATACCGAACATAGGAACTTTTCCGCGAATCTTTTTTATAGTCTCTATAACTTCACTTACATCCTCCGGATTTCCCGGTCCGTTGGAAATGAATACTCCGTCGGGATTCATTGCGAGGATTTCTTCTCCGCTTGTATTATAAGGTACAACTGTTACATTACATCCGTGTCGGTTAAGTTCTCTTACAATATTCGTCTTCATTCCGCAATCTATTGCAACCACGCTGCATATGGGATTTGCGGTTCTCTTATACCATTTCTTTTTGCAGCTGCACCTTGCCACGGCATCGTGTCTCAGTTCTGTTTCAGAAAGCTTCCGCAGTCCTTCCGAAAGAGTGGTATCAGCATCTGTGATGAGGACTTTTCCCGACCCTTTATCTCTTATATTTCTTACCAGCTTTCTGGTGTCAACTCCGTATATTCCCGGAATATCATTATCAGCCAGCAGTTCGGGCAGGGTTCTTGTAAATCTGAAATTTGAAGGGCTGTCATTTACCTCTCTGACTATCAGTCCTCCGAGTCCGAGCATCCTGCTTTCGAAATCCTCATCCGTGATTCCGTAATTTCCTATAAGAGGATAGGACATTACAATCGCCTGATCCGTATATGACGGATCGGAAACGATTTCCTGATAGCCCACCATGGAAGTATTGAATACTATTTCCGATACAGTCTCCCTGTCTGAACCGAAGCCATATCCCATGTATTCACTTCCGTCTTCCAATATTATCTTCCTGTTATACATACTCTCTCCTCTGACATCTGACTGCTTTGTCGCTAATTATTTTATTGTTCCGATGCAAGTGCCGTTCTCACAAATTCTTTGAAGATCGGATGAGGGCGCGTCGGACGTGATTTAAACTCAGGATGGAACTGAACTCCCAGATAAAATGGATGGTTCTTAATTTCAACCGTTTCAACCAGTTCTCCGTCAGGTGACTGACCTGATATTACAAGTCCCGCGTTCTCAAGTTCTTCTCTGTATTCATTATTAAATTCATATCTGTGTCTGTGTCTTTCAAAGATAACGGTTCCTCCGTCGCCGGTTTTTTTATCCGGGCTGTAGCATCTCTCCATAATAGTCCCCCCTGATATTACACATGGGTAGCTGCCCAGTCTCAGGGTTCCTCCCTTATCTATGCTGTCAGACTGTCCCGGCATAAAGTCAATCACCTTATGCTCTGATGCATCATGGAATTCTCCCGAACATGCATCCTTTATACCCGCTACATTTCTGGCATACTCGATAACCGCTATCTGCATTCCCAGACATATTCCGAAATAAGGCACTTTATTTTTTCTTGAATATTCCGCTGCCAGAAGCATTCCGTCTATTCCTCTGTCGCCGAAGCCGCCGGGTACTATTATGCCCTGCACTCCCGATAATATTTCTTTATAATTGTCACGGTTCATTTCCTCGGAATCAATCCATCTGATGTTAACATGTGCATTTAATGCGAATCCCGAATGATTCAGCGCCTCGGCCACCGAAAGGTATGCATCATGGAGCTGGACATATTTGCCCACAAGTCCGATGGTAACTTCCTTATCTCTGCTTGCTATATTACATACCAGTTTCTTCCACTCAGTAAGGTCCGGTTCAGGAGCATCCAGCATAAGCTCACGGCAGACAACCTTGGAAAAGCCCGACTCTTCCAGCATGAGCGGTGCTTCATATAGATTTGGCAGTGTGCGGTTTTCAATCACACAATCCTCTTTAACATTACAGAACATGGATATTTTCTTAAATATGGATGGTTCCAGAGGTTCATCGCATCTGAGGACTACTATATCGGGTCTCACTCCCATACCCTGGAGTTCTCTTACCGAATGCTGGGTTGGCTTTGATTTATGCTCATCCGAACCATGGAGGAAGGGTACCAGTGTAACATGAATAAACAGGCTGTCCTCCTTCGGGACCTCCAGAGATATCTGTCTTACAGCTTCTATAAAGGGCTGGGATTCGATGTCACCGATAGTTCCGCCGATCTCCGTGATAACTATATCCGCATCCGTTTCATTTCCAACCCTGTATACAAATTCCTTTATTTCATTTGTTATATGAGGAATGACCTGAACCGTCGAGCCCAGATATTTTCCCTGTCTTTCCTTATTCAGCACATTCCAGTACACCTTACCGGAAGTCAGATTGGAATACTTATTCAGATTTTCATCTATAAACCTTTCATAATGTCCCAGATCCAGATCTGTCTCCGCACCGTCCTCCGTGACATAAACTTCGCCATGCTGATAAGGACTCATGGTACCCGGATCCACATTAATATAAGGATCAAGCTTCTGTGCCGCTACCTTGTAACCTCTTGCCTTCAGAAGTCTTCCCAGGGACGCTGCCGTAATCCCTTTTCCAAGACCTGATACAACTCCACCTGTTACAAAAATGTACTTTGCCATCTTCCTTCTCCTTAAATACAATAAAAGGCACTTCGAGCCAAAATGTTCGAAGCGCCTTTGCTTACTTATTACTGTTCTTAAATTAATTTTCTAAACCAATAATAGTATATAACTTTAATAGCAAAAGTCAACTTTATTTTTCAATTTAATTACGGTATTCTTCATTTATTATTACGGCATAGCATGTTTTATTATTCTACATCCTGAAGCGCATCATAGTCTTCCTCGCCTGTTCTGATCTTAACGACCTTACTTACCGGATATACGAAAATCTTTCCATCCCCGATTTTTCCGGTATACAGGGTTTTCTTAGCTGTTTCGATGACATTTTCTACAGGAATTTTACTTACTACGACTTCCAGTTTAATTTTCGGAAGGAGGGTCATATCCATCTCAACTCCACGATATTTTTCTCCTGTTCCCTTCTGGATACCGCATCCGCTTACCTGGGTTACTGTGATACCCGTTACACCAAGATTGTTAAGTGCTTTCTTGATCTTGTCGTATCTTGAAAGCTTGGTGATGATAACAACCTTGTTGATTCCCGTATCCGGTACAATGCCTGCTGATGTCATTTCCTTTGCTGCATTTACTACAGGAACGGAAGCCTTCTTCTGAGCCTCACTTGCTTCCTCATAATCGGAAATGCCAAGGCTGGTATTTTCATTTTCACTCATCATGGCACTTGACATATCGACGATACTGAAACCTGAATAAGCTGATGCAAGACCATGCTCTGTCGAATCAAGGCCTTCGATTTCCTCTTCCTCCGAAACCCTGAGACCGAAAATCGCTTTAATGATTTTAAATACTATAATCATAGTGACTACCGTCCATGCTGCAACTGTTGCAAATCCAAGAAGCTGAATTCCTAACTGATGAAATCCTCCGCCGTAGAAAAGTCCGACTACACTGTCATTTCCGGGTGCTGATGTTGTTGCAAAAAGTCCTGTTGCTATGGTTCCCCAGATACCGTTCATCATATGAACCGCAACTGCACCAACAGGGTCATCGATATGAAGCTTGAAATCCAGAAACCATACGCCGAATACTACCAGAAGTCCTGCCACCGCACCGATAATTACTGAGCCAAATGCATCTGTCACGTCACATGGTGCGGTAATTGCCACAAGACCTGCAAGTGAAGCATTGAGACACATTGAAACATCGGGCTTACCATACTTAATCCATGTAAATATCATACATACTACTGTTGCTACAGAAGGAGCAATTGTTGTTGTAAGAAAAACTGATGCAAGCTGTTCCTTGGAAGTACATGCCGCTCCGTTAAAACCATACCATCCAAACCAGAGAATGAATACACCAAGTGCGCCTATTACTATATTATGTCCCGGAAATGCATTAACTTTTGTAATCTTTCCTTCTTTATTCTTTTCAAATTTCCCTATACGTGGGCCAACCATCTTTGCACCGATGAGGGCTGAGATACCGCCGACCATATGGATTGCGCAGGAACCTGCAAAATCATGGAAACCAAGCTGTGAGAGCCATCCACCACCCCAGATCCAATGTGCTTCGACAGGATAAACAAGTGCCGAAATAACTCCGGAATATACGCAGTAACTGAGAAACTTTGTCCTCTCTGCCATGGCACCTGATACTATTGTAGCTGTTGTGGCACAGAATACCAGGTTAAATACAAAGTTTGACCAATCAAAGTTTTCATAAGAAGTAATAATATCAAATCCGGGTTTTCCTATAAATCCGAACAGGTCTTCACCCAGCAGCAGGCCAAAGCCTATAAGTATAAATACGCAGCAGCCGATGCAGAAATCCATAAGGTTCTTCATCAGAATGTTACCCGCGTTCTTTGCTCTCGCAAACCCCGACTCAACCATGGCAAATCCTGCCTGCATCCAGAAAACAAGTGCTGCTCCGATAAGAAACCAGACTGCAAAAAGTTCTCCATCCAATGCCTTCATAATTTCATCAGTCATATCTCAATTCCTCCTTTGTTAACTGATCAAAGAGTCCGCTCGCGAGTTCGGATTCTGTAAGTCCTCGTAAAAATTCAGACCTACTAAAAAATGGCGCCCCGGACGTATATCCGTCCAAAGCGCCATTGCCTTATAATGAATCTTTTACTGCCCGTCGGCAGCATTTTATAAACAAAAGAGGCGTTCCGAGAATCTCTCTCAGAACGCCCTTGTTCTTTACGAATATGTACTTTACTCCAATAAAGCAAAAATGTCAAGTGTTTTTTACAATAGATTTGTAAATCCCATTAAATCTTTGTCCACTTCTCTTGCAGCATTTCTTCCCTCTGAAATCGCCCACACAACAAGGGACTGCCCCCGATGCATATCACCTGCCGTATAAATCTTTGCCTCACGCACTGCACCGGGCGTGTCCGGCTTTCCGGCATTTTCATCCTTTACCGAAGCTTCTGCCTCATAATGCCCGATTTCAGTCTTAACATTGGTTCTTTTGTCCACCTGAATACCGAAGCCCTCTGTAACATAGCTCTCGCTTCCCAAAAAACCGGCGGCAATCAGCACCAGCTGTGCAGGAAGAGTCTTCTCTGTCCCCTCCACGGGTACCATCATCATACGTCCGGTTTTATCATCCTTCTTTGGTTCGAGAGCCTGGATTATAACTTCCTTTAACCGCTTTATCTCTCCCGATGCTTTGCCGTTTGTTTCGGCGGCAGGTACCGTCTCATACACAAACTCCTTCACGGTAGTCTGATAGATTCTTGGATCGTGACCGAATTTATATATAGCCTCTTCCTGACCGTAATCGGTTTTGCATATACGGGGCCACTCCGGCCACGGGTTTGAGACAGTACGCGTATCCGGTGCCTTTGGCATCATCTCAAGCTGGGTCACTGATTTACAGCCAAGACGTATACTCGTACCCACGCAATCATTTCCGGTATCTCCACCGCCTATTACGATAACGTCCTTGCCTTGTACCTTATCTCTGATATCACTTCCATCAAGAAGACTCTTTGTCACACGTCCCAGGAAATCAACAGCAAAATAGATTCCTTCTGCTTCTCTTCCCGGTGCTTTGATATCACGTGGGTTAGAAGCACCACATGCAAGTATTACCGCATCATATTTCTTCTTTAGTTCATCAGCACTGACATTTTTTACTTTATCAAGAATGAGTCCCGGAGCATCATTTCCCTTCTTTTTACTTCCGCAGATATTTACTCCCGTAATGAATGTAATACCCGCCTCCTCCATAAGCTTTATCCGCCTGTCAATTACAGACTTGTCCAGCTTCATATTCGGAATACCGTATCGGAGCAGACCACCAATGCGGTCATTTCTCTCATATACGGTAACTGAGTGTCCCCTGCGGTTTAGGAGCTGCGCCGCAGCAAGTCCCGCAGGACCGCTCCCCACAATCGCCACCTTTTTTCCGGTTCTGATTTCAGGTATTTCTTCCTTCACCAGCCCATTCTCAAATGCATATTCTATAACCGCCTTTTCATTTTCCTTTGTGCTTACAGACGCCCCGTGAAGTCCCGCTGTGCAAGCGGCCTCGCACAGTGCGGGACAAACACGCGACGTAAATTCAGGAAAACTATGTGTCTTACTCAGTCTCCGGTATGCCTGCTTAAAACATCCCCGATATACCAGATCATTTAACTCCGGAACCAGATTATGAAGCGGGCATCCCGATGCCATGCCGGCGATCATCATACCGGCCTGACAGAATGGAACACCGCAGTCCATACATCTTGCTGCCTGCTTTCTTCTGGATTCTTCATCCAGCACTCCATGAAATTCATTAAAATTCTCTATTCTTTTTTCTTCACTGACAACAGGACCATCCAGCCTGTTATATTCCATAAATCCGGTTGGCTTACCCATTTGTATCTCCTTTCATTGATTTACCTTTAGGGATCTGCCCTTTGGTAAATTATCCTACAAGCTTCTTAAAAGCTTCCACCTCGGCAGCATCTCTCGACATACCATGTTCCTCGGCCGATGCTATCAGATGCAGCATCTTCTTATAATCTGCAGGTATTATCTTCTTAAAATGAGGAATGTATTCATCGAAGCTTTCCAGCACCTTCTGCCCCTTTGCGGAACCGGTGGCTTCAACATGATTCTTGATCATTTTCTTTAATTCCTCTATATCACTTTTTTCGGTCAGCTGTTCCATGGATACAAGCTGTTTGTTCAGATTTCTGTAGAGTCTGTTATCTTCATCCAGCACATATGCCACACCGCCGCTCATGCCGGCTGCAAAATTCTTTCCTGTGGGTCCGAGAATAACCGCACGTCCTCCGGTCATATATTCACAGCCATGTTCGCCGACACCTTCAACCACTGCGGTTGCACCGGAATTTCTGACACAGAATCTCTCTCCTGCTATTCCTGCTATATATGCCTCGCCCGAAGTTGCGCCATACAGTGCCACATTTCCTATGATAATATTTTCTTCCGCATTGTAGCCCGCATCAGCCGGAGCATGTACTATAAGCCTTCCTCCTGAAAGCCCTTTTCCGAAATAGTCATTACTGTCGCCCGTAAGATGAAGCGTAAGTCCCTTGGGAATAAATGAACCGAAGCTCTGTCCGCCGGATCCTGTACAATTTATAACTATAGTGTCATCCTCCAGTCCTTCCGGAAATGCCCTTGTTATCTCTGCTCCCAGAAGTGTACCGAAGGTTCTGTCTGTATTTGTTACTGCTACCGAGACTTCAGCACCTTTCTTTCCTTCAAGCGCTGCTTTAATCTCTTTATTTGTAAGGAGCACTGCCATGTCCTTAGTCTCACCAAGCTTAAAATCATATTTAAGTTCCGGATTAAATGTCTGGAGTCCTCTCTCTATACCGGACATATCCACCATGATACGGCTGAGATCCA
>CAMOCO010000040.1 GCA_946610715.1 uncultured Clostridia bacterium
GCAGGGCTACATGCCTGTGCAGCCCCAGCGGAATATGTATCCGCCACGCAGGAAGAAGTCGGGCCTTATTATAGGTCTTATTATAGTTGCGGCACTTATTCTCATAATGGGAGCTGTTTACTATGTAATAAAGCATGGTCGGAGCGGATTTGATAAGGATTATTTTGCGGACAAGAATTGGCTTGAAACGCACAGTAATTCATACCTCGTTACCGGAGAGGGAAATACATTTAAGTATTATAAGGATAAAGGCGTTTATGATAATTATTATTATGAAGGCCACTACAAACTGTATCTGGGAGATGATGCTTATAAGCAGATTACGGAAGATCTCAGTAAATACGGCGTAACTGCGGATAAGCTGGACGGCATATTCAGTAAGAATAATCAGTACAGCAAGTCGAATCTTGTTTGTCTTGTGATTGAAAATGAAACCTGCTGGATTGACGGATATAATATGTATGAGGATTCGGGTACTGTTGTAACACCATATTACGGATTTTATATACAGGACGGTGGCAAACCTGCACTTGATCTGGTAAATATGAATAGTCCGCAGTATTATTATTTTGTGCCCGAAGATAAGTAAATCGAGGTTCCCTATAATTACTAAGGAGTTGATATAAATGAAAAAGGGTCTGATTATGGAAGGCGGCGGAATGAGAGGTATGTTTACTGCCGGAGTTCTGGATGTCTTCATGGAAAATGGAATAGTTTTTGACGGCGCGATCGGGGTTTCCGCAGGAGCGATTTTCGGACTTAATTATAAGTCCGGACAGATAGGAAGATCTATCAGATATAATATGAAATACTGCCGGGACGAGAGGTACTGCAGTGTAAAGTCGCTCATTAAAACAGGAGATATATTCGGTGCGCAGTTCTGCTACCATTATCTTCCAAAGAAGCTGGACTATTTTGATGTGGAAGCTTTTAGGAATAATCCACTGGAATTTTATGTAGTCACAACAGATGTGCATACAGGAAGAGCAATTTATCACAGAATCAAAAATGGTACATACTATGATATGGAATGGGTGAGAGCCTCGGCATCGCTGCCGCTGGTTTCCAACACTGTAAAAATAGGGCGGCGTGAAATGCTGGACGGTGGAATAGTTGATTCTGTCCCGGTAAGGTATTTTGAAAGTATAGGATATGACAGAAATGTTGTGATCCTGACTCAGCCGAAAGAGTATATGAAAACCACAGGTAAGTCTACCAGACTGACTGCGGCCGTGCTTAAGAAAAAATATCCTGCCGTATCTGAAGCAATGTTAAACAGAGCGGATATTTACAATAAGACATCGAAATATATTGAAGCAGAAGAAGAGGCGGGAAAGATTTTCGTGATCCGTCCGCCAGAGAAACTGGAAGTAGGAAGAATTGAGAAGAATCCTGCTAAACTCAGAAGGACGTATATAGTGGGAAGGCATGAGGCGGTTAAATGTCTCGGAAGGTTAAAAAGGTATCTGTCAGAAGGTGGGGAAGTAAAGAAAAATCTAACGGACAGAAAGGATGATTAAAAATGGACACTCAAGTTATACTGATTCAGCTTGCAATAATTATTGTATTTGCAAAATTTTTCGGGCTTGTAGCCAGAAAGCTTAAAGCACCGCAGGTTGTAGGGGAGATTATTGCAGGTCTGCTTATAGGTCCGAGTGTACTCGGCTGGATAGGGGAATCAGACTTCCTTGCAGGAATGGCTGAGATAGGAGTAATACTCCTTATGTTCAGCGCCGGACTTGAAACAAATATCAAGCAGCTTAAGAAAACAGGTGTGAAGGCTACTATTATAGCCTGTTCCGGGGTTTTTATCCCCCTCATAATGGGCACTATATTATTTATGTGTTTTTATGGTTTTTCAAAGCCCGGTTCAGAGGAATTCCTAAAGGCGGTTTTTGTGGGAACCATCCTTACTGCAACATCAGTCAGCATTACGGTTCAGGCACTTAAGGAACTGGGAAAGATTTCGGATGAAGTGGGAACTACCATTCTCAGTGCGGCTATAATAGATGATGTAATAGGAATACTGGTTCTGACGGTGGTTATATCCTTCAGGGATCCGTCAAACTCCATTGGTATGGTTTTACTGAAGACTGCGATGTTCTTTATCCTGTCGGCAATTGCAGGATACGGAATCTACAGAATCCTGCGTATATTGGATAAGAAGCATCCTCATACCAGAAGAATCCCCATAATAGGAATGGCTCTGGCTTTTGCACTTTCCTATATAGCTGAGGAAACTTTCGGGGTTGCCGATATTACAGGTGCTTATGTTGCCGGTATCATTCTCAGTTCGTTGGATGATTCCGAATATATTGACAGAAAGATGGACATAAATTCCTATATGCTTTTTGGCCCTGTGTTCTTTGCCAGCATTGGTCTTCAGACAAATATCAGAACATTGGATATGAGTATACTGGCATTTTCAGTAGCATTTGTTCTGGTAGGTATGATTTCTAAGATAATCGGATGCGGACTTGCGGGAAGGGTTACAGGTTTCAAAGGGAAAGATGCAATCAAGATCGGAGTGGGAATGATGACAAGAGGCGAAGTTGCGCTTATCGTTTCCCAGAAGGGTCTGGCAGTGGGACTAATGGACAGCAAATATTTCACATCGGTCATTCTTCTTATTATTTGCAGCTCCATACTTACACCGGTACTCTTAAAGCTTCTGTATTCAAAAGATGATGCAGCTCCCGGTGATAAAGAAATAGTATCAAATGGTTGAGAAATTTGTTATAATGGAAGATGCAATTTATCATAATGATAGTTGCAAAATAAAGGGGTAAAAAAACTATATAGTATGGAGGTGTATGCATGAAGGTTTTTACCACGGACAAGATACGTAACGTTGTACTGCTGGGACATGCCGGCAGTGGAAAGACATCACTTGTTGAGGCAATCAATTTTCTGTCAGGTGCCACAAACAGAATGGGAACTGTTGATAATGGCAACACAATAAGTGATTACGACAAGGAAGAGATTAAGAGGAAAATATCTATCAAGACATCGGTAGTTCCTGTAGAATGGGAAGGATATAAGGTTAATCTCCTTGATACTCCCGGATTCCCCGACTTCATCGGTGAGGTAGAGGAAGCTGTGGCTGTAGCTGATGCTGCAATCATAGTAGTTGACGGAAAATCAGGTATAGAGCCCGGAACAAGACGTGCTTGGGAAATGTGCGAGAAGAAAAATCTTCCGAGAATGATATTTGTTACCAATATGGATATCGATAAAGCAAGCTTCAAGAATGTTGTTCAGGAGCTTCAGGATTTATATGGAAAGAGGATTGCTCCGTTCCATCTGCCCATAAGAGAAAATGAGCAATTTGTCGGCTATGTAAATGTTATCCAGCAGAAGGCAAAAAGATGGAATGATAAAGGTACGGTAGACAAATTCGATGTTCCCGATTATTCACAGGAAAATCTGTCAATATGCCGTGACGCACTGGTTGAAGCAGTAGCTGAGACAAGTGAAGAGTTTATGGAAAGATTCTTTAACGGAGAAGAGTTCTCAGAGGATGAGATCAGACAGGCACTTCGTGTTGGCGTTCATGCAGGTGAGATGGTACCTGTGCTAATGGGATCCAATACCCTTGCAAGAGGTATGTTTACTCTTATGGCAGATATCGTTAAGTATTTTCCAAGTCCCGATATGTGCAAATGTGCAGGAATCAATACAGGAAATAACGAAGTATTTGAAGCAGATTATGATTTCTCAAAACCGAAATCAGCATATATCTTCAAGACTATTTCCGATCCATACATCGGAAAATATTCACTCATTAAGGTTAATTCGGGTGTCCTTAAGTCAGATGATGTTCTCTATAATTATCATAGAGATGCGGAAGAGAGAACAGGTAAGTTATATGTTATAAAAGGCAACAAGGCAGAGGAAGTAAATGAACTTCATGCCGGAGATATCGGCGCACTTGCAAAGCTTGCTGTAAGCCAGACAACAGATACTCTTTCTACAAAGAAGAATCCGGTTACATACATCCGTACACCGATTTCCAAGCCTTATGTTGACAGAAGATATGTTGCTGTTAATAAGGGTGATGAAGATAAGATATCTCAGGCACTTTCAAAGATTCTTATGGAAGACCTTACACTCAAGGTTGTTAATGATGGTGATAACGGTCAGACACTTCTGTATGGAATCAGTGAGCAGCATCTTGAAGTTGTTCAGAATACACTTCGCGAGAAATATAAAGTGGAAATCGAGCTTATGCGTCCGAGAATTGCCTTTAAAGAAACAATCAGGAAAAAGGTTGATACGGAATATAAGTATAAGAAGCAGTCGGGCGGACATGGACAGTACGGACATGTTAAGATAATCATGGAACCGACAGGTGATATGGAGACTCAGTATATATTTGAACAGACAGTAGTTGGTGGAGCGGTTCCGAAGAACTACTTCCCTGCAGTTGAGAAGGGTATCATTGAGGCAGTTAAAGCAGGTCCTCTTGCCAAGTATCCCGTAACAGGTGTTAAGATTAATCTGTACGACGGAAGCTATCATGCGGTTGATTCATCAGAGCTTGCATTTAAGGTTGCTACAGAGCAGGCATTTAAGAAGGGATTTATGGAGGCTTCTCCGGTACTTCTTGAACCTATTGCATCCCTTAAGGTTGTTGTACCCGATCAGTATACAGGTGATATAATGGGTGATCTTAACAAGAGACGTGCAAGAGTTCTCGGAATGAATCCTTTAGGCGGAGGATATCAGGAAGTTGTTGCAGATATTCCTTATCTTGAACTGTATCAATATGATACAAGACTCTTCTCTATGACAAGAGGAAGCGGAACTTTCTCTTATGAGTTTGCAAGATATGAGCAGGCTCCGGAAGAAGTTGCTGCAAAAGAAATTGAGGCTGCTAATCAGCAGTAAATAATTCAAAACAGAACATTGGTGGAGGCACAGGGGTTTTGAGGCTGTTTAAAGATGAAAAGTCAATAAGGATTATTAAGACCGGTTCTTTTCTGGTTATACTGTACTTTTTACTGAGTAATATTGGACATATATTCAGTATTATCGGAAAGACCATAAAGATTTTGATGCCTTTTATCGTCGGAGCAGCAATGGCTTATATCCTTAATGTGCCAATGAGAAAAGTTGAATCAGGACTGTTCAGAAACCGTGATAAGTTCAAAGGCAGTAAATGGGACAAGAGACGTCGGGTTTTTGCATTGCTTATCACATTGTTTCTGACAGTTCTGGTTATTGCGCTTGTGGCATATCTTATTATACCGCAGCTGATTGATACAATTGCTCAGCTTATAAGTCAGATACCGGCAGGAATAAATAATATAAGTAAATGGGCAAGCGGAATGTTTGCAAAATATCCGGGATTGCTTGATAAAGTTGAAGACATTATTTCCGACTGGCAGACCATTATGCAGACGGTGGTTTCATTTATCAGGAATTCGTTAAACAGTATTCTTGAGGGTGGAATAAGTGCAGTAACCGGTATCGTGTCGGGAGTTATCAATTTTATAATCGGTTTTATATTTTCTATATATATCCTACTTCAGAAAGAGAAGCTGAGAGATCAGGCAAAGAAAGTAATGTATGCGCTGATCGATAAGAAATACGCAGATTGGTGGATGCAGGTCGGCGACAGAGCTGATAAAACATTTACAGGATTTATATCCGGGCAGTTTGTTGAAGCAATCATTATAGGTCTTATGTTCTTCATAGTTATGACCATTTTCAGACTTCCCTATACAATGCTTATAAGTCTGCTCATTGCAGTTATGGCTTTAATCCCTATAGTAGGTGCTACCATCGGATGTGCAGTGGGATGCTTATTTATTCTTCTGGTTGATCCTGTAAAGGTTATACTGTTCCTTATCATTTTCATAGTGATTCAGCAGGTAGAAGGAAATCTTATCTATCCCATAGTCGTAGGTAATTCAGTGGGACTCCCGGGAATCTGGGTTCTTGTTTCCCTGACCGTGGGCGGCAGCCTGTTCGGCATTGCCGGAATGATAGTATTTATCCCGCTTGTTTCCGTATTATATGCACTTCTGAGAGAGTTTGTTTACGGAAGACTCAGGGAGAAGGGACTGCTTACAAAGGATTTTAAGCTAATAGGAAATCATCCTCAAAATAAAGATGAAACCGGCAATATAGCGGAATCTGAAGAAGCAGAAAATCATGAACCTGAAGAAGCAGAAGACCCAAAATCTGAAGAGACAGTGAATAGTGAACCTGCAAAAGCAGATAATTCAGAGCCGGAAAAATCCGTAAAACGTGGAGGAAAAGCTGCGGAAAAACGGCGCGGCAGACGTAAATAATATGGCTGGCAAAAAAAAACTGAATGATAAACAGAAAAAAATATTTTGGGCGTTGTTTTCTGTTCTTCTGGCGGGACTTACCATATGGGCAGTACATGAACAGAGTGAGGGAATATCTGTTCGTGATATTCTGACAAAGGTATCCGGTGCAAATAAGTTCTGGCTTATTCTTGCTTTTATAATGTCTGCGCTGTTTGTAATATTTGAGGGCGTGGCTATATGTTCCATTCTGAAGGGAGCAGGATATAGAAAAAATGCGTTTGACGGACTCCTTTACAGTACTTCCGATATTTATTTTTCGGCAATAACTCCATCTGCTACCGGAGGTCAGCCCGCAAGTGCATTTTTCATGATGAAAGATGGTATCCCCGGCGGAGTGGTAACGGCAACGCTTATACTTAATCTTATGATGTATACCATAGCTATTGTCTTCCTTGGAATATGTGCTATACTAATCAATCATAAGATTTTTTTCGGTTTTAGTTCCATGTCAAAACTGCTTATTACGGCAGGATTTATTGTACTTTTATTTCTTGCGGCTATATTTCTGTCGATTCTCAGAAAAGGTGAGAAGGTATTTAATTTAGTCGGCAGGATATTGACATTCTTACATAAGAAAAAAATCATCCATAAGCTGGATTCAAAGTTACAGAGACTTGAGAAGGCCAGAGAGGATTATATTGGCTGTTCGAAGATTATTTCGGGCAGACCTGATATACTAGCTAAAGCGTTCGTATGGAATCTGTTGCAGAGAGCATCGCAGATTGCGGTTCCGATGATTGTTTATATTGCTCTCGGCGGAGAAATGCAGAATGCACTTACTCTGTTTGTTACTCAGTGCCTTATTACTATCGGATATAATTTTGTTCCGGTACCGGGGGCTATGGGTATTGCAGATTATCTTATGATTGACGGATTTTGCGGATTACTCGGGAGAGATGGGGCATTTGAACTTGAAATGCTCAGCCGTGGCATGACATTTTATATCTGCGTCGGGTTAAGCGGAATAATTACGTTGATCGGTTATATGATAAAAAGGAGAATAGCTAAATGATAGGCGTTTATGATTACACCGTCATTTTGACATATTTATCTATAGTTTCGGGAGCTACAGGAATCATAATGACAATGACAGGAATAGGGCATCCTTTTTTCGGAGCGGTATTTCTGATGCTTTCCGGCCTTTGTGACGCATTTGACGGAATGGTAGCAAGAACCAAAAAAGGGAGAACAGAACTCGAGAAAAAATTCGGAGTTCAGATTGATTCGCTGGCGGATCTGATAAGTTTCGGTGTTCTTCCGGCTGCTATCGGAGCGGCACTCCTTCGCCTTTCCGGAAGGTTTACGGAAATAGCCAGGCATTCATATGAACTTGGTGATCAGCATGTGGTCAAGACTGTTATCATGATCGGAATATCGGTATTATATATTCTTACAGCACTCGTCAGACTTGCATATTTTAATGCAAGCGAGGACATGAGAAAAAAAGAGGCTGAGGAAAAAGGAAGAGAGTATTTTACAGGGCTTCCGGTTACCAGTGCGGCACTTATATTTCCGATGGTAGTAATTGTCGATCACTTCATAAGGTTTGACCTTACTGTATTTTATTATTGCGTAATGCTTTGCGTAGCATTACTCTTCGTATGTAAATTCAAGATTCCGAAGTTAAAGATTAAAGGTATCATGGTGCTTATCGGAATCGGAATTATAGAATTCATTTCGATGATTTTGATATTCTGTGGCAGGTGAGTATGGGAACGCTGGAATTTCTGTACAAAACAAAACCCGGAAGACTTCTGTTATGTCCTCTTGCTTCAAGACCTTTATCGGAACTGTCCGGAAAACTAATGGATACTAAGGCTTCCAAACTTTTGATAAAAGCATTTGCAAAGAAGAATAATATAAAAACAGAGGATTATATTCTTGATGATATAAACAGCTTTAATGATTTTTTCTGCAGGAGGATAAAGGACGGACTTCGCAGTTTCGATACAACTCCGGAGAGTCTTACGTCTCCCGCGGACGGACTTCTTAAAGCCGTAAAGATACATAAAGATACTGTAATAACTGTGAAACAGAGCAGCTTTTCCATAAGGGAAATGCTGAGAGACAGGAAACTTGCCGAGAGCTTTGAAGGCGGAATATGTCTTATATTCAGGTTATGCGTTAATCATTATCACAGATATGCATATTTTGATTCCGGTAAAAGATACAGGAATCGAAGGATACAGGGCATATATCATACTGTAAGGCCGGTGGCTTTGGAAGAGATGCCGGTATTTACACAGAATACAAGAGAATATACAGTTATTGACACTGACAATTTCGGAAGAGCAGTTCAAATGGAAGTGGGGGCTATGCTGGTCGGAAGAATTGTCAATGAGAATGAAAGCTCCGGAAAATGTCATGTTGTCCGGGGAGAAGAAAAGGGACATTTTGAATATGGCGGTTCTACCATCATTGTCCTGCTGCCGAAAGACAGCGCAGTGATCAGAGACGATATTGTTTCAGCCTCTGAGAAAGGAGAAGAAACACCTGTTATTATGGGCGAAAAAATAGGAGTGAAGGATGCAGGCCGATAAGACAAAAAATAAAAATATATTTCTGAGGATTCTTCCTCTTCATGGATGGATTGCAGTGATCATAATGGTTGCGGTACATGTTATGGTATTTAACGGCAGCCGTATATTTACAAGAATGCTGGAACATCACAATTTTACTACAGCATTTGATTACAGAATACCATTCGTGAAAGAATTTGTAATAATATATATCCCCATTGCATATTTTCAGTGGGTGTACGGATTTTATATCGCGGCAAGAGAAAAGAAAACCATATGTGCCAGAATATTTGCAGCGGAGATTATCGCGAAGCTTCTCTGCCTTGCCTGCTTTGTTATCATACCGACGACCATGAGAAGAGCAACGGTACATGGCAGTGATTTCCTGAGTGATGCTGTAATGATGGTTTACAGACTTGATACTGCGGATAATCTGTTTCCGTCAGTTCATTGTCTGGAAAGCTATATCTTAATGAGAACCGTGCTGTGGCTGGAAAAGGCTCCGAAATGGTATAAATGGATTACGGTTCCAATCAGCATTCTGGTAATGCTGTCTACGGTATTTATGAAGCAGCATGTTATACTTGATGTGATAGCGGCAATTGTTGTTGTGGAAACGGGAATATTCGTAGCTAAGCTGATATACAGAAAAAAACAGAGCTGAAAAAAATATATTGTTATTATTAACACCGATCAGACCCGATCTGACCGGTGTTTTTTTGATCAGAGCATTTGACAAAACGGAAACGAAAAAACATAAAATAGTTTCTTGATTTAAGCTTATTTCTATAGTATAATCAAGGAAACTGAAACTTTATTATCGGTTTCCAAACGACGGTTTTGGTTTTTAGTATCAAAGGTATGTTTTATGGAGTTTAAAGCAGTATGGATTTAAGAGAAAGTATTTTGCAAAGTACCCTGGAGGTTTTTAACTATAAGGGACTGAAGTTTACCATGGACGATATCGCAAAAAATATAAACATCAGCAAAAAGACCATTTATAAGGTTTTCAGCGATAAGGAAGAAATGTTCCTGGAACTGGTGGATTATCTTTTTGACGGTATCAAAGATGCGGAAAGACAGGTGGCTGAGGACAGTTCACTTACCACTCTGGAAAAGATCAGGCAAATTCTCGGAGTAATGCCAAACAGCTATATGGAAATTGATTTCAGACAGCTGTATCTTCTCAGAGAAAAATATCCGAAGATTTACGAAAAAGTTGAGGAAAGGCTTGAGAATGGCTGGGAACTAACCATCGGACTGATTGAACAGGGTATGGCAGAGGGGATTATCCGGCCTGTTAAACTGCCCATAGTTAAGATGATGCTTGAAGCATCGCTGGAACAGTTTTTTAAAAGAGATGTACTTGTATCAAACAGGATCACTTATCAGGAAGGGCTTCAGGAGGTTGTGGACATTATAATTGATGGAATTGCAGTAAAATAAAAAAATCAGGAGGTTACGAAATGCGACAGTTTATTGACAATGATTGGTATTTTACAGAGGAGTTTACAGAGGGGCTTTTATCCGGAGGAATCAAGGGGTTAACACCTGTAAGGATTCCTCATACTGTCAAAGAAACACCCTTTCATTACTTTGATGAAAGTGAGTATCAGATGGTCAGCGGATATAAGAGAATTATAAAGGTGCCAAATGACTGGAAGGATAAAAGTGTGGTTATAACCTTTGACGGGGTAGCTCACGATGCGGAGGTATTTTTGAACGGAGAGCCGGTGGGAGCTCATCACAGTGGTTATACGGCCTTCAGTATTGATATATCGGATAAATTAAAATACGGCAGGGAAAATGAAATCGTTGTTCGTTGTGACAGCAGGGAAACTCTTAATACACCTCCGTTTGGATATGTGATCGATTACATGACTTATGGTGGTATCTACAGAGATGTATATATCGATGTGAGAGAGAAAGCTCATATAAATGATATATTTCTCTACTCACGTCTGGCTGAAATGTTCAGAGAAACAAATGAAGAGGGAGAGAGTATCAGATTCTGTGCAAGGTCAAATGTTATCTCGGAGATAAGGCTTTGCGGCGAAAATAAAGATAATGATTACATGATACGTCAGTCCATCCGTAAGAAAGGAGAGGACGGTTCTGAGTTTACTGTATTGGGTAATACCCGGTTTAGTAAAAATGATAATGAGGAGTTTGCAAAAATAACCATCAATTCCGGAAAGGTTGAACTATGGGATGTGGAAAATCCCGCTCTTTATGAGGTAAAGACAGAGCTCCTTCAGAATGATGCGGTGCTTGATGAAAGAATTGATGTGATAGGATTCAGACATGCGACATTCAAGATGGAAGGATTTTATCTGAACGGACGTAAGCTTAAGATAAGAGGACTTAACCGTCATCAGAGCTATCCTTACGTAGGCTATGCTATGCCTGAAGCAATGCAGAAACTGGATGCGGATATCCTTAAAAATGAGCTGGGTCTCAATGCCGTAAGAACATCTCATTATCCGCAATCCCAATACTTCATAGACAGATGTGATGAGATTGGTCTTCTGGTATTTACGGAATTTCCGGGCTGGCAGCATATCGGAGATGAGGAGTGGAAGAAACAGGCACTTGTTAATCTTCGGGAGATGATCGAGCAGTACAGAAATCATCCTTCCATTATCCTCTGGGGTGTAAGGATTAATGAATCTGTTGATGATGATGAATTCTATGAAAAGACGAATGCACTGGCTCATGAACTTGATCCTACCAGACCGACAGGCGGAGTGCGCTGCTACAAGAAAGGAAGCTTCCTTGAGGATGTATTCACATATAATGACTTTTCACATGTAGGAACAAATAAAGGAGTTGAGCGTAAAGTAGATGTAACGGCTGAGATGAGGAAACCATATCTTGTAAGCGAGTATAACGGTCATATGTATCCTACAAAGCCCTTCGACTGGGAGGAGCATAGAATGGAGCATATGCTGAGACATGCAAATGTACTGGATGAGGTCGCAAATCAGACAGATATAGCCGGAAGCTTCGGGTGGTGCATGTTTGACTATAATACCCATAAGGATTTCGGAAGCGGTGACAGAATCTGCTACCACGGAGTTATGGATATGTTCCGTAATCCCAAGCTGGCAGCGTATGTCTATTCATCTCTGGGAAGCAAGGAACCGGTGCTTCAGCTGTCTTCCTCAATGGATATCGGGGAACATCCGGGAAGCAACAGAGGAAAGATCTACATTCTCACAAACCTTGACAGTGTAAAGATGTACAAGAACGGAGCATTTATCAAGGAATATCATCATGAAGATTCACCTTATAAGCATCTCTCTCACGGTCCGATACTTGTGGATGATTATATCGGCCCGCTGCTTGAGGAACAAGAAGGCATGAAGCATAATCAGGCAGAGGATGTAAAGTCAATTCTGAATGCGGCTGCATCATGCGGATTATATAATCTGCCCAAGAGTATCTGGCTGAAGGCAGGAAAACTCATGCTCAGATACGGAATGAAGATGGAAGATGCAGTTGAATTATATAACAGATACATTGGTGACTGGGGTGGGGATTCCAAGAGCTATGTATTCGAAGGATATAAGGACGGAAAACTGGTGAAGACACTTGTGGCCGGAGCTATATCGGAAAAGCATTTATCCCTCGATATGGATCACAGAGAGCTTCATGAAGAGAATACTTATGATGTAGCAGAGGTAAGGATACAGCTTCTGGATGAAAACGGAAATGTGCTGCATTACAGCAATGATCCCATCACTTTAGAGGTTGACGGACCTGCTGAAATAATAGGTCCTCATATTGTAGGTTTATCGGGAGGCTGCACGGGAACTTATATCAGGACGACAGGTAAAAAGGGTGCATGTAAATTGATTGTTAAAACAACGGACGGGCAGAGAGAAGTTATAGAGTTCGAAGTTATTTAACGGTTTTAGAGGAGGGCAGGTCCCTTTGGCAGTAAAAATATAATATATTGGAGGGCTTATAATGGAATTGAAATTAAAAGAAAAGGTGGCTTTCGGACTGGGCGCTGTCGGTAAAGACATGATGTACATGCTGAGTGCCAGTTACGTACTTTACTATTTCCAGGATATTCTCGGAGTAAGTGCGATAGCAATGGGAATCATTCTTCTGGTTGCCAGAGTATTCGATGCATTTAATGATCCGATCATGGGAATCATAGTAGCAAAGACAAAGACAAGATGGGGCAAGTTCCGACCATGGCTGATGATAGGAACCATAACAAATGCTATTGTGCTGATAGTAATGTTTTCAGCGCCGCCGTCACTGGACGGGAAAGGGCTTGTAGCATATGCAGCCATCACATATATTCTGTGGGGTGTAACATATACGATGATGGATATCCCTTACTGGTCAATGATACCTGCATTTACAAAGGGTGGTAAGGAGAGAGAATCCCTTTCCGCACTGGGACGTTCCTGTGCAGGTGTAGGTTCCGCAATCATTACAATTGTAACTGTTATAGCAGTATCGGCAATAGGTACGGCAATGACAGCAAACAGCACAGACAATGTTATAAGGTCATTCAGTTCAGCCGATACGGAAATAACATCATATGTTATTAAGCTTGACAGTGACGGAAATCCAACAGATTCGGTAATGGATTTTTCATCGCTGCCGGCAGAGATAAATGTGGAGCTTACCGGAACAGAGAAGGTATTTGAGGATAAGCTGGTATTCAATACCGACAATACCAATTTTACACTCAATATCAACGGTGAAGAGGTTGAGGGCAAAGTTGAATATGTAATGGATTCAATTTCATCGGGCAAAGCAGCGGCTGTTTTCTATGTGGCAGAAGAAGAGTATAACAAGATAGAAAGTGCCGGCAGCCTGAATGCCGATCTTAAGATGACATCCACCCTTGAGGTTGAGAGAGTGGGCTTTAAGTATTTTTCATATATAATTGGATTCTTATTTATTCTGTTCATAACGATTACATGTGTATGTATCAAGGAGAAATCATCTGTTGACATGCAGACAGCGACCGTGGGACAGATGTTTAAGGCACTTATACAGAATGATCAGGCAATGGTAATAGTAGGCACGATAGTTCTTGTAAATACCGCTACTTACATAACCTCCAATCTGCTCATATATTTCTTCAAGTATGATGTTGCAGGTTCCAACTGGCAGGGCAACTATACACTGTTTAATACATTTGCGGGTGGAATACAGATACTGGCTATGATGCTTATGTTCC
>CAMOCO010000041.1 GCA_946610715.1 uncultured Clostridia bacterium
CCCGCTGTACATTTCGGCTATTCACTCTGCCTTCTTTTTGCATTCTGGCTATTCTTTTCTCAAGTTCTATTCTGTCTTCCTCTAACATTTTTTATCCTTTTCCCGGTCTTAATAACATATGACATACTGCCTGTCATTATAGATTATCCATATTTTCCGCAATCCTTTTCGGTGCCACACTAAGCATTATTCTCGCAGCCACGGCAAGCATCAGGAATACTACTATATAATACATAATTATTGGTAATTTAAAAACATCATATATGACGATTCCGAGAATTACCGTTACAACTGTGAGAAGCATCATAATAGCCATATTAAAGAACACATTCAGATTCCCTCGCAAAGCACTGTATTCGTCATCCCACTCTCTGTATGGTGAGTTGCTGTCCAGCATCATACCCACCGCGACTGAAATCAAGTGCGCAAGAAACATATATATAGCATACAGAATTCCTGTTAAAAACCATGTTCTCATATAAATGCATATAATTATATCTGTCAGAATAAGACTCGGTAATGTAAATATCACGCAGACAGAAGCCTTAGCCAGAAGCTGGGTCTCATAAGGAACCGGTATAAATTTCAAAAGATCTATATGACGTCCTTCTCTTGTAATGGCTGTGGATGCCAGCGAATTAAGCGCGGTTGCAATAAATGAAATCGCAATTATCGCAATAGTGAGGATCATCCCCGCCCTGTCCTTTCCGTTCTGGTACAGTGCTATAAAGTCAGCCATAAAGCCTTTATCACCTGCATATTGGAATAATAAAAATACTCCTGCCGGCCATATAAGATTGATAAATGCACAGTTTCCCGAAAATGCCTTGGTCCGGAGTATCACCTTTATTTCCTTCAGGAGACTCGCCTTAAACCTTGATTGCATTACAATATCGCCGTCTTTTACCTTTGCCTTCTGGGACGACCCAAGGGATGCGGCTGTATAAAGTCCCTCCCGGTAAAATGCTTTACCTGTGAAGAAAAGAATTACCATAAGTCCAACATTTCCGAGGATATAGAGAAGCAGCTTTATGATACTTCCTTCACTTATGGCATCACTAAGCCACGGAACAGGGAAGAAAATAATATTCAGAGTCTTCAGCATCAGGTTATCACCATTTCCCAGAGACTCTACATAATTTTCCATATTTACCTCCCCGATTCCCTTCAGGGAAAGAAGGAATATGGCTCCGAATATAAGTAAGAATACTGTGGACAGTCTGTAAAAGATTTTTGTACTTTTCACATTTCTCAGCGCTGCCATAAGGATCAGACTGAAGATCGCGCAATAAATCATCGGAACAAGGGGAATCAGCACAACTCCCAGCACCGAACCTATGATGGCTACAGGACTAATAGCCTCGGCTACTCCGATATTTTTTCCCACAGCTATAAGATAACCGATGAAAACAGCAGCAAGTATCATAAATTCCATAATACTCTCTGCCACATATGCAAAAATGAATTTAGACATCATCAGATGATGCGCGGGAATCGGAAGAGTTACAAAATGTTCTCTGTCCGATGAGAAAAAAAGAATACTGAATATAACAAGTATTCCGAATATCATTGAAAATGCAGACAGTATCTGCATTTCAAAAAGCATTCCTCCGCCCGGTGTGCCTGCCTCTATCAATGCTTCAGTCATAACATAGCTTATAAATCCCACAATAACAGTACAGGGAATCATTATTCCCAGCGCAGCAAATGCGGCAAGGAATTTATACAGCTTCTTCTCAGGCAGCTGCATTTCAGCATTTTTTGAAAATATCTTAACCAAGGAGAAAATTCCTGTTTTTTCCATAGCTTAACTACCAACCATTTCTATGAAAATCGCCTCCAGATCCTTGCCCGGATGCTTAGCCTCCAGCCCGTCAACAGTTCCCTGATACAGAGAATATCCATGATTGATTATTATAATTCTGTCGCAAAGCTTTTCGGCAACCTCCAGGACATGGGTTGAAAAAAGTACCGCATTCCCCTTTTCGGCATGTTCTTTCATCATCTGCTTGAGCTCAAATGCCGCAGTGGGATCCAGTCCTGTCATGGGTTCATCCAGTATCCAGGCCGGAGGATTGTGGATAAGCGCTGCTATAACCATAGTCTTCTGCCTCATACCATGGGAATACTCTTTCATAGGACGTCCCAGACTGTCCTGCAATCCGAATTTTTCCGCCAGTTCCTTAATTCTTGTTTCCCTGTAATCCATGGAAACCTTATAGAGATTGGCAATATAATTGATATATTCGATTCCCGAAAGCTGCAGGAGCATATCCGGATTATCTGCCACATATGCAAAGCTTTCCTTTGCCTGTATGGGTTCTTTCACAATGTCATGACCATTTACCAAAGCCCTTCCTTCTGTCGGCTTAAGTATTCCTGTCAGCATTTTAATCGCCGTTGTTTTGCCTGCACCGTTTGGTCCCGCAAATCCAACTATCTCACCGGGACTTATCTCAAAAGACAGATTATCAACTGCTTTAAAATCCTTCCCATAAATCATTGTCAGATTTTCTGCTTTAATCATAAAACCTCCTGTAATCCGGATAAATCAATTCTGGTGTCTTACCACCTTATACTCATCTCCGTCAGTAAAATACGGACATTCCTTAAAATGATTTCCCAGCAGTCTGGCATAATCATCCTCATCCATATTTACATCGCAGACATACTCCTCCAAATCCTCATCATAACTGAAATATGCACATGTATCACAGGATCTTACCGTACCCATATTTCCTCCATAATCTAATTTCAGCGTTTATTGCTGCGTCTCCAGATCTTACGTTCATCCGCTTCCTTTATAAGTCCGTCCCTGAAATCCGGATGGGCGATGGAAATCAGATCCTCCGCCCTTTCCCAGGTGGACTTGCCTTCCAGATTCACTACTCCGTATTCGGTAACAATGAAATATACCTGGCTTCTGGGCGATGTTATAATATCGCCGTTAAACTGTGGCAATATACGTGAACGCTCTATCCCGTCTTTATCCTTATAGACAGAGCTCATACAGATAAATGCCTTGCCCCCTCTTGAGGCTGATGCGCCGGCAAGAAAGTCCAGCTGTCCGCCGGTACCGCTGATCTGTCTGTTTCCCGAGCTCTCTGCCGCAACCTGGCCATAAATGTCCACTGCCACACAGCTGTTAATGGAAACCATGTTGTCCAACTGGGCAATTATAAATGGCCTGTTTACGTATTCAAGCGGATAAGCTGCAATCCCCGGATTATCATCCAGCCAGTCATACAGCTCTCTCGAACCGATGGCACATCCGAAGACACCTTTACCCATATCTATATTTTTCTTTTTGTTGGTAAGCTTGCCGGAGCGGAACATTTCAAGATAGGCATCGGTACACAGCTCCGTATGCATTCCCAGATCCTTCAGATCCGATCTTGCAATTTCTGCCCCAACTGCATTTGGAATCTTGCCGACACCAAGCTGAAGGGTCGCCCCGTCAACAATATACGGAATTATATTTTCCGCAATCTTAATATCCACATCTCTCGGAACCTTCGGAGGATTATCCTTAAGCGGTTCATGCTTTCCCTCAACTATATAATCAACCTCGGAAATGTGCACGCACTCATCATATCCGCCGTGGATCTTTGGCATATGCTCGTTTACTTCCACTATAACAATATCGGCACGTCTTACTATCGGTCCCGCAACTCCCGTATTTACCGAGTAATTGAAGTACCCATGCTTATCCATAGGTGAAACACTGACCATAACCACATTTACCTTAATGAAGAATTCGTAGTATGCAGCGTTATTATGAAAGACCATCGGAATATAATAGCATAGTCCCTTATCACAGAGCATTCTCTCATATTTGGAGCAGTGCCAGCTGTGATACACAAAATGCTCCTGAGTCTCGTCACATTCGACAACCTCTATGGGACCCTCTGTCAGATTTCCTCTGATCTTCACATCAAAAAGCTCATCCCGGCGCTTTGCCAGTGCCCGGTCAAGCAGAACCGGCTTTCCCAGTGTGCTTGTATAATCAACCCAGTCACCGCTTTTTACTGCCTTTACAGCCTCCTCCGGTGTTCTGAGCTTATTCTTATATTCTTCGGAATAGTCCTTTAACATATTACCCCCAGAAATATTTCACTACCCTCTAATCTTCATTACCTTTACGCTGCCTGAATAAACAGGAAACAATAGAAATTAATATAAAATATACGGCAGTAGTAGCAGCCAGCGGAAGCATTATCTCCAGACTGTCCTTTCTTATAGTTTCAAATGTCCTGGTCATATCCTGTACCGCAACATAGCCTGCCACCGTCGTTGCTTTTATAAGCATTATCAGAAGTTCTTTAAAATCCTCTTTTATATCTATTCCTCTTTCACCGAAGAGGATCTTCAGCATTTCAACCGTATCAACAGCTTCCAGTCTGTAGTCATCCTCCAACGCTCCGTCTCCTACCTTCCGGACATGTCTTTCGAGCAGTCTGTAAACCGCGGTGGAGAATACCAGAACAAAGCCTATTACCGCTGCTACAATCCCCCCTATGGCAAGATCCATATAATAGAGATAGTAACATATCATAATGATCATGATTACGGGAATCCTGTAAAGTATTCCTATCTGAAGTCGTATCAGTCCTCTGACTATAAGCCAGCCCTTACGACTGAAGCAGTAAAGCACCAGACCAAGCTGTGTACCTATCAATGCCGCAAGTACTGTGATGAGGAGCGTTATTCCTATACCTTTTAAAAACAGTTGATATCTGTTCTCCTCTATAAATGCATTTTTGAAGCTCCTGGTAAAGCTGTCGATAAGTCCGCCCTGATCCGTGTCTTCAGTCTCCGTAAGTCTGCAGATACTTATTCCTCCGCTATAATCTGGTTCACTGAATCTGAGCTTTTCTCCCCTCTCCTCAGTTATGGTTACGGCTCCGCAGCCTATATCATATTCACCGGCGGCAACACTGTCGAGCATTTCCCCAAAGGTTCTGATATGAGGTTCCGGTCTATAACCCATTTCCCTGCAGAAGCCTATTAAAATATCAATTTCATAACCCACCGGTTTCCCTGCCGACATATAAGCAAAGGGTATATTATTCTCTTCAAATACAAACTTAAGGGTGCCTTTCTCGCCCGAAAGCTCATCCATATCGCTGCTCTTTTTATTGAAGGTCTCTTTTCCGAACCACTTATCATCAAGCTTTGCAAGCTCTCCGCTCTCTTTTAATGTCTTCAGGTATTCATTAAATTCTTTTGAAAGCTTTTCGCCTGCCGCATCTTTCGGAAAGATAAATCCATAGTCTGCCGGTTCCAGATATCCGTCCATTATCTCAACTGTATCAACTGATCTCATGATTGCCCTGATTATGGGTTCATCATCCGCAACGCCGTCAATTTCCCCGTTTGCCAGCGCTCTAAAGAGATCATCTCTTGACCTATATGTCATTACCTTTACTTCCGGCAATATCTTATGAACAGAGGAATCAAATATATATCCTTCCGCCACACCAAGCGTCATATTACTGTTATTATAATCCTGAAATGTCTCCGGCCTTTTCTTTAACTTATCCTTCTTACCGCAGGCTGTAGCTGAAACAAGGACCAGCAGCAGTGCAGCAAAGAAAACCAGCCTCCGAAATAAATGCTTACTGTGTTTCATATCATTCAGTCTCCGTTTCTTCTTCTGTACTTTCTGTACTTACTACCGTCTCTTTATCTTCCGTATCGCAGGTTGCCTTTATGGTATCTGCGCTTGCTGCTCTGTCAAAAGCCAGTGTATAGTAATTGTCTCCATAAGGATCATACGGAATCTCATAATATTTTAACCACACATAGCATGCATCCACCACTGTCGCTGCATTCCTGATCTTATTGTCCATACTTTTAAATTCGTCGGTTTCAAGAAGATGAACCACATATGCTGCCTGCATTCTCGGATCCCCGATATTGAATTTATACTTTTCTCCTTCTCCGTCCGGACCGAACCACTGCTCGGCAAACTTATACAGATTCTCCTTCTTCTCATAGGATGTATACTGGGCATATCCGTATCCGCCGTCTTTATTGACCCACTGGTCATAATTATTATAATAACCGTTACTTATATTTTTAGTTCTGGATTCCAGGAAATCCTTTTTGCTGATAGTCTTCCTGTTAACTTTTTCAGTATATGAATCATCATCTATGCTCCAGAGAGAATTATTGTAGTCCTCAAGATTATTTGCCTCGAATCTGGATTCTGCCTTGAGATTACACATCACACCCAGCACGGCGGTTTTATTACCGTCGAAATGCTCCATCAGCGCATCCCACAGGAGCTTATCCTGTGTGGTATTAATGACCTCATATTCCTTTGAAATGCCCAGCACCTCGTCAATAGGTGTATCATCTATGATCTCCTGCCTCTTTAAAGTGGTTCCCGGAAGCAGAAACTCTATAGCCAGAATAACCACAAAAAGACCTATTGCGGAAAAGACCGTGATCTTAAATCTCTCCGCAGCCTTATCACTTTTCTTTTTATCTTCGGCATTTTTTAATCTGTTTAATTCTCTGGTTCTCTTATCACTGACATACTTTCTGAAACGTTCATCGTTATTTCTGTTAAATTCAGTAACTTTTCCTCTGTGGGTACTGATCCTTTCATCCTGCCTGGACCTCTGAGTGGAAATAAATCTGTCGGTTCTGTCCGTATAGTCCTTAAATTTCGCCTTTTTTACAGAATCGTCACCTATGAATTTAGAATTTATCCTCTCTCTGTTCTTGCTTATCCTGTCATCGGATCTTTTTCTTTTTTTTGTAAGATTCTCATCATATTTTTCCCGAGCACTGACAAGAAGTTCATCATTTTTCTGGCGGAACTTTTCCCGGTTTTCCACCAGTTTGTTTATCTCACGGTTCTTTTTTTCATATTCCCTGCGAGCCTTTTCAACTCGTTTTTCGTATAGCCTTTCATCTTTGATATCAACCGGTTCGCTCATTTAAGCCCCCTCTAATCTTATTCAAAGTCGAATTTATAATTAAGTCCCAGTCTGTCACGAATTTCGATTATATCCTTCTGCACACCTTCGCCGACAGGAACGCCCTTATCCTTACGATACAGCCATACATCATATTCTTTTTCACCTGCAGTATAGATACGCCCTTCACCCGGAGCTTTTCTTGAAGCTCTGAGACTGCGGCATATATCTCCTGCTATCTTCTTAAATACCTCTCTTCCCGAAAAAGCATCCGGATCTACGACAAAGAAGAAATGACCCAGATGATACATCTCCGGCTTTCCGTCAGCCCCAACTCCTGTGAGTGCTTTCATGAACTGTCCGCCGGAAAGAGCTGCCGATAATATCTCTACGACAGTTGCATATCCGTAACCCTTATAACCGGCCATTTCCTCGCCGATTCCTCCAAGCGGAGCAAGCGCTGCCGTTCCGTTTACAAGTGCTTTAAGTATTTCCTCACTGTCGGTCAGTGCCTCACCCTTTTCCGAAACAACCATTCCCGCAGGGGTAGCCTTACCCTCTCTTGCATAATACTCAATTCTGCCTCTCTGGACAATGGATGTGGCACAGTCTATACAAAAATCAAACTCTTCATCCGTTGGAAGTGAAAAAGTAAGCGGATTTGTTCCGAGCATATTTTCGGTTCCGAAGGTTGGCGCAATTGAAGGCCGTGCATTTGTTCCCGTGATCCCTACCAGTCCTTCCTTACTTGCCATACTTGTCCAGTAACCTGCAATACCGTAGTGAGTGGAATTCTTAATGGCGCCTCCTGCCATACCATAAGTCTTTGCCTTCTCTATCAGCATTTCCATCATCTTATGGCTTGCCACCATTCCCATTCCGTCATGGGCATCCATGACTACAGTTGTGGGCGTTTCCTTTATGATTTCCGTATTTGTAACGGGAAGCAGCGTTCCCTTCACGATACGGTCAATATATATCGGCTTAAATCTGTTACAGCCATGACTCTCTATACCCCTTCTGTCTGATTCAAGAAGGACATCAGCTGCGATAATGGCATCTTCTCTGGGAACACCGTAAGCCGTAAATGCATCAACCATAAAATTATTCATCACATCCCACGGTACAAATGGTCTTGTTTCCTCTATCATATATCCCTTACCTCCTCCAGTCTTAAGTGAAGTCTTGCCAGCTTTTCCAGTTCCTCCTCACCGGCCTGTCTTCCGGAAAAATAATACTCCGTTCTGTCCTCCCGGACATTCTTATCGTATTTATGAAATGCAGCACCCATCACCTTAGCAAGCTGCTTTACGGTGCCGGTATTTCCATCTATGAAAATCGTATTGCTGTTAAAGAATTCTCTATATAACGGTTTAAAATAATTAAAATGCGTGCACCCCAGAACAACCGCCGAATAATCATCTATGTTCAGTTCACGGAAGCTTTCCGTCAGATACTGTCTGACCATATCGCCGTCAAATATCTCCTTCTCCGCAAAACTGACAAGCCCCGGCATTGCAAGGAGGTCAACCTGATGATCCTTATCAACTGCTTCGAGGAGATCATGGAGCTTATTCTCCCTGACCGTTACCGGTGTTGCCATAACAAGAATCCTCTTCCCGTCATGATTTCCCGTAACAGCCGGCTTTACTGCCGGTTCCATACCGATGATGGGAATGTCATATTTTCCTCTGAGATATTTTGCGGCAACTGCAGTCGCAGTATTGCAGGCCATAAGAACCGCATCAACTTCCTTATCTAAAAAGAATTCCACTATCTTTTCAGAGTATTCTCTTATCTCTTCTCCTGTTTTGAGGCCATAGGGGACATGATCCGTATCCGCATAGAATATAAAATCCACATCATCCAGACTGTGATACGCCTCATTCAGAACAGATATTCCGCCTATTCCCGAGTCTAAAATTCCCGCCTTCATTAGTCTTCCTTTTCTTTTCTCCGCCCAGGGGAGATTTTTTAATCTGCATATCTGTTTATATAATACTACACCACAATATCCGAGGCAACGCAAAAACCCTGTTGCTGTATAAATCTCACCGGGTGCAGTCAGTGTCCGAGTGCCCCCCCTCCGGCTTAATATCGGTATCCTCATAAATCATATACACACTGCTAACTTCAGCCGAAGGATAGGCATTCTTTCTCTCTTTAATCTCCCCCTTTTTATTTAAAATGTTTACCTTGATAAACATAATTCAAGGTCAAATCTGTAAAAAAGGCCGGAAGCCTAACTTCGAACGGCTCCCGACCCATGGAGGAAAAAATTATGATCAATTAACTGTAACTTATTATATCATTTTGTTTGTAATATTTCAACAACTTCAATAGAAATTTCTGACAAATTATCAACATCTTTAACAAATACATCAGCCTTTACATCCACCTGCTGTACCTCCCGGCCTGATTCAGATAATTCATTATATAGTTTATCTATTCCTGACTCCTCAGGATTGGCTATAAGAACTTTCATTTCAGTTTCATCGCCATTTTTGTCCAGAAGTTTTGTCAGATAATATTTTCCATCCTCAAATGTGAGTATTCCGGAAAATACCACAAAGCCTTCTTCATCCGAATCAATTTTTATGCCGTAGGATATGAACTGCCTATCATAACTTGCTGTTTTGGCCTCGGTTACTGCTTCTTCTATATCTGCCTCATTTGCCGCGTCTTCTTTTATCTCAGCCGGAGCTTCTGCACCGGATCCTGCCGCATTCGCTGCTGCTTCCGTGGTAGCTTCCATGGCAGCTTCCGTGGCTGCTTCTGTGGCTGCTTCTGTGGCTTCATAATAATCTCCATCAAAGCTTTCTTCACTTCCTTCACTTTCCTGCACCATTTCGGCAGCGCCCGCATTTTCCGCATTTTCCGTGCCGGCGGATTTGCTGTCCGTGATCACTCTTATCGCAGGTATGGATATTGCAATTATAAGAACTGCAGCTACCGCCAGTCCGATCCACTTTTTCCGAAGAGCATGCTTTCTTGCCTCTTCGGTCTTTTCCTGCCGGAGTGTCTTTCCTGCCTTTTCCTGCTGCAATGCTTCTGACGCCTCTCTAAAGGAAAGGACATTAGGTGCCTCATAAGTACCCTCCAGGATTCTGTCCCAGAGATCCGGAGTATCCAGGTCATAAGCATCATTTAAAGCAGCCAGAACCTCAGCCTCAATTTCATCTATCTCAGGACCGGTCATATCAATATCCTGTGGTCTGTTATTCAGTTTTCCATCATGATTTTTATTCATGAAAGAAGCCTCCTAAGTTTCCTGATACCTTCATTATAGTGCCAGGATACCGTTCCCTGCGGCATTCCCAGCGCCTCTGCCACTTCGCGGAATGTCATTCCGCCCGCGACCTTCATGTTGATTATCTTCTGCTCCGTCTCAGTGAGAGTTTTCATGGCCTTTTCAAGCGTCAGCCTGTTATCTGCCTTCTCTTCAAATCCTGACCCTGTATCCGTCCCTCCCGTATCCGGGATATCCCTCACATTTCCTTCTTCATCCGGTTCGTCCAGCACCGTAATCTCTCTGCTGTTCTTACGCATATAGTCTATGCACATATTTCTCACTATGGTGCATATCCACGCCTTATGATTGCCTCTGCCGTCATAAGAAGATGCATTGCCAAACAGCCGTATAAAGAAGTCCGATGTCACATCTTCAGCCGATTCTTTATGTTTCAGCCTCGACAGACATAGAGCATATATTAACTTCAGATAAGCCTCATAAACCACTCTGAGTGCGTCACGGTCACCCGCGGCCATTCTCTTCATGGCAAGGCCGAATTCTTCATCAGTCATATAATCTCCTGCTATCGTCGGGACACTGTCCCTCTGATAAGTATACGTATCAGTCAACTGTTCTTATGGAAATTTCTTTCAATAATTATCTGAGAAATATCCTCATTCTGCTTCCGTCATTTTCTATCCTGAGACTCTTTATACCCAGAATAAATTTTGAAAGCGTCGAATATCCGAATTCCTTAACATTAAATGCCGGGAATTCGGAATGAATCTTCTGTCCGAGAAAGCCCAGTTCGATTCCGTGATCTCCGCTGGCTCTCACCGCATCAACCGCAAAACTGATAACTCTGGCTCTCATATCCCTGTCTTCATGTATCGCAACAAGTACGGTACTGTTTGTCTTGGTCAGATCAAATCCGTCGGTCTCATCTATAAATGTTGACAGCGAACTGTATCCATAATTACGAACATCGAAGTCAGAATATTTCTTCTGAAGTCTGCTGCCGATCTCGCCCAGTCCCGTAACTCTTCCTTTGTTGTCATTTTCAGTTATTATCTCTATGATCGAATTGATGATAACCTTCTGATCGATGACATTTTCAGCGGTTTTCTTCTTCTTGGTGAGTCCCAGACGCTTACCGCTGCTGATGGTTTCATCCTCACTCTGATCCAGCAGAAGTTCGAGATCCGTAAATACGGTACATGCCGCCCTGAATGATCTGGGAGTTTTATTTTCTCCCATACCTATTACATGCATTCCCGACTCCCTGAGCCTGCTGGCAAGCCTTGTAAAATCACCGTCACTGGAAACTATGCAGAACCCGTCCACATTATCTGTATACAGAATATCCATAGCGTCGATGATAAGCGTAGAATCGGTAGCATTTTTTCCGACTGTATTTCTGAACTGCTGAATAGGCGTAATGGAATTTTCCATCAGCTCCTTCTTCCATTTGGTGGACTGGGTTGTAGTCCAGTCTCCGTAAATTCTTTTATAAGTAACTACCCCGTACTTTGTCATTTCATCCAGAATACTGGTAATGTATTTGGAGGAAATGTTGTCCGAGTCTATAAGCACGGCATACCTCTTATCTTCCATTATCTGTTCACCTCTTTATCTACCGTTTCTTCCTTCTCTTGCTCCATACTTCACAAAATGTCTCACATACTTGCTGTTATCATTTCCGAAAGCATTTCTTAAATCGGCATAACGCTTCTTATACGCATTAACCGAGAAATTCGCGGATGCCTGTCTTCCTTCTTTTATTCCGTATTTCAGATAATGATTCAGAAGCTTTGCCTCATTATAACCGAAGGCTTTCTTAAGATCGGGATACTTGTCTGCATAAAACCTGCAGTCAAATACCTTTCCCAGCTCTTCATCCGTAAAGGCACCCGGTCTTCCTTCCCTTGTACCCGAAGACATAAAATGCGCTGCATATTTTGCATTTTCATTTCCGAAAGCTTTCTGCAGATCGGTATTTGTGTACTTGTAAATGCTGATATCAAATTCCCTGCTGGCCCGGCGTGCTTCGTTTATGCCGTATTTCTGGAAATGGAAGGCATATTTCTTATTGTCCCCGCCAAAAGCCTTGTTCAGATCCGCATATTTTGCTTTATAATAAGCCATATCGAATACCTGAGAGGATTGTCTTCCTTCCTTCAGACCGTATTTCATATAATGCTCTGCATATTTTATATTGTCATTTCCGAAAGCATTTCTTAAGTCCGCATATTTATTCTTATAGAAATTTACATCGAAGACCATACTGGCCTGACGTCCTTCCCTGAGACCGTAATTCACAAAATGAGCCACATATTTCAGATTATCATTTCCGAAAGCATTTCTTAAGTCCGCATATTTATTCTTATAAAAGCTGATATCAAATGCGGGGCTTGCCTGACGTCCTTCCCTGAGGCCGTAATATATAAAATGCTTCAGGAGCTTATTCTTATCATTTCCGAAGGCTCTGGCAAGATCCGGATATGCAGCCGCATAGTATTCCGCATCAAATATAAAACTGTTTCTGAAAGGCAGAAGGGAAAGATTCGCTATCCTGCCTTCATCATAACCGTTTTCATTAAAATGATATACATACTGGTAATTATCATTTCCGAACTGTTCCACCAGCTCAGGATAATTGGATTTATAAGTATTCATTTCATAAAGCTCGGATGCCCTGAGACTTGCCCTTATTCCTATAGTCATCCAGTGAACCTTCAGTACCTGGGTTTCCGACCCCTGCGTTGACTCAACAACCGAATTAAGATTCGGATTATACTTCACATATTCACTTGTATTAAATGCATGCTGCATATATACAGTATCTTTGTTCCATGGATTATCCTCATCGGGATCAGTCGGATCCCACTTATTGTAAGGGTCCGGAGCCGAGCTGATCTTTAGTGCTTCCGGTTTTCCGTATGGACCGGGATCTGAGCTGGCATAGAATGTTACCGGTGTACCCGACGGACAATTCTCATATATCCATTTAACATCTCTTACGGCAAGTCTTACACATCCTGCCGAACAGGTTGTACCCAGCTTATCGTATTCCCAGTATTCAAGATCCGACGGGCTTTTACTTACATAAGGAACAGAATGGAACCATATATTTCCGGTGATGACCGTACAGTACTGTCCCCATACATTTCCCTTCAGCATTGCCCATCTGTATTTGGAGGACATTCTGTATGTACCGCTCTTAGGCGTCCAGGTTCCCGTAGAACACAGACACCCTCTCACAGGTTCCCCATTATAATAAATAGTAACGGTATTGGTCTGATAATTGACCTTGATAGAATACCCTTCAGCAGCAGATACACTCACATCTCCCATCTGAACGGCAGCAAAAAATATGATCAAAGCAAGAAAAATACTGATTAACCTCTTCTTCATTAAAAACCCCCTTATTTTTCTGTCAAATTTACTGACATTATCCCGAAAATCCAATCGTAAATAATTATAGCAAAATGAACCGGCTAAAACAATCGTATAAAAGGAGGACGTTTCACAAAATAAAAGGACTTGATTTACACAAAAAAGTTTTATAAATAACATATATATGATACTATGGAGATGTAACTTAAATCATCTCAAAAAGAGATATCATAAGTAAAGGAATATTCTGAAGATAAGCTTACAAATGATTAAGGCTATATGCTTATGCCGGCGGCATACCCGTCATACTTAAAAAACCGGCACACCTTTCGGTGTGCCGGTTATACTTTATACAAGTATTAATTACTGAATATCATTGAAGCCTTCTCTTGCTGCATAAGTTGTATGCAGAAGCTCATGTGCCTTGTGGCTGTTAGGCTCGCCAAGG
>CAMOCO010000042.1 GCA_946610715.1 uncultured Clostridia bacterium
TCATATGGAAACAGTTCCTCAAACTCCTTCTGCCAGACTGTATCTTCAGAAAATGCAAACCCCTTTTCCTTCTGTCTTATGGCATAGAGTGTTACCAGCTCTTCCGCAACCGAATCGATCTGTGACTTAACACGGGCTCTGGTCTTATTCCATTCCTGTCCTCCCAGCTTATTCAGCTTCGGAGTTCTGCCATCTTTTCCTGAGTATTTACCTATAAGTGACAGCTGCTCTACAGGAATAAACAGCTTTCCGTTATCGGAATATTCTATATTGATATAGTCCTTTTTCCGTCCGTCGATTTCAACCTGCTCGATTCCTTTGTATATGCCTATTCCATGTCTTTCATGTACAACATAGTCTCCGACACTGATATCACTGAGACTGCCAAGTCTGTCACCCGAATACTTCTTGGTAAGTCTTCTTCGTTTATCATTTTTCTTACTGAAAATATCATTTTCACTAAGCACGGCGAATCCGATGTCAGGAATCTCATAGCCCTCCATCAGATTACCTACTGTTACCATTATTTCCTTTTTCTGAAGAACCCTGCTATTACCCGCAGAAAAAAAGGCAGGGATATTATCTTCATTCAGGTTATCTACCAGCCTCTTTGCCCTGGTGGTGGAAGGAACAACTATTACTACCTTTTCATTTCCCTTTCTCCACTTTTCCAGCTCGCCTCTCAGCCTGTCAACAGCCCCATTAAAGGAAATGATGCTTCTGGTCATGATCTGTATGCTCTGCTTAACTAAGTAATCCTTCGGTTCACTATAGAACTCGGAAAACAGAACAGGCTTTCTCAGGCATATTTCCGCTATGGTTTTTTCATTATCATAGAGGACATCCATTTGTCCCGGCAATATATATCCGCCTTCATATCTTCCTTCAACACTGGCAGCGAATTCATTATAGTACATTCTTGCTCTTTCACTGACTCTGTCCGGATCATCTACGAAAACTGATGTATCCTCAGGAAGATAGTCCAAAAATGATACAGTTACGGAATAAAAATAATTGATAAGGCTGTCTATACCTGACTTGGAATCAAACTCTCTGATATCCTCTTTCAGATGTCTCACTGCAGAATTCAGCCTTGCATACTGCTCAGTCTTGAAGCTTTCCTTAAGTTCCTTTGCTCTCTTTTCATGGTCCTGTTCAATTCTTGAAATGCCACGGTTTATCCTGTTCTCTGTAAGTACATATTCCGTTGCCGGAAATATACTGAATGTATCCACTTCCTCAATCGATCTTTGGGATTCAACATCAAAATACCTGATCGAATCTACCTCGTCTCCGAAAAGCTCAACACGACAAGGACACTCTTCCGTAAGTGGGAATATATCAATTATTCCACCTCTTACAGAAAACTGTCCCGGTGACTCAACCAACGTAACATTTTCATACCCGAGCATGATGAGCAGCTGCTTTACCGCTCCCATGTCAATGGTCTCTCCCACACTGAAGCTTATGGTTCTGTCCTTGATATATTTTATATCCGGAAGCTTATCCATAAGACCGTCAACAGTGGTAATAATAACCGTCGGCTCATTATTTACAATTCTTTTAATTATTTCCAGTCTCCTGCCGGCTGTAACATTTCCATGTATATCCGCATAATAAAAAAGTACATCCTTTGCAGGATAAATGTAAGTATTCCTGTCATAGAATCTGTAATCCTGATACAGCTTTTCAGCTCTTGCTTCATCGTGGGTAACGATCAGGACAAACCTGTTATTACCTCTTATAGTTTCAGCAATCAGCGGTCTCACCGCTCTGGTCATTCCCCAAAGATACAGGGGCTTCTCCGAATCACGGATTTTCGCTGCAAGGCCGGATTCCTCAACAGGTGAGATAAATGTTTTCACTGAGAATCTCTCCGTATCTCACTAATATATATGCATTCATCAATGACTGTATTTATTCATTGCTGATGTTATTCCGTTTTCAATTATCTCTTCAACCGCAGATGCCGCCCTTTTGACAGCGTCACGTATAGTCGGAAGCTCATTTTCCGGGAACCTTCCAAGAACATAATCCACCAGATCCCAGCCCTCAGGCTTATGACCTACTCCGACCTTAATCCTGCAGAACTCGTCGGTGCCTATCATCTGAATAATATTTTTCATTCCATTATGGCCACCGGCACTTCCCTTTGCCCGGATTCTGATATTTCCCACATCCAGATCTATATCATCGTAGATTATGATCAGATCCTCGGCAGTACATTTATAATAATTAAGGAGTTGGCTGACTGACTCACCACTGAGATTCATAAATGTCTGCGGCATAGCCAGAAGTACCTTCTCTCCTTTAATTATGGTGCGGCCGGTAAGAGCTTTACACTCTGCCCTGTTAACAGAAGTATCATATCTGTCCGACAACTCTGTAAGTACCGAAAAACCCATATTGTGCCTGGATCCGGCATACTTAAGACCGGGATTACCCAGTCCTGCTATAATTTTCATATCGACTCCTAAGTCTCTTTATTTCTTACCGGCAATCTTACGTGCTTTCATGATAAGCTCGGCATTTTCAAGCTGACGTCTGTTATTAACTCCGAGTATTTCATCCATATCTTCAACCGGAATTGCGCCGACCTTCATTCCCGCTTCCTTTATAATAGCTATAGTATCGGTAAGATAATACTCTCCCTGAGCATTTTTATTATTTATCCTGCCCAGTGACACTGAAAGGGCTTCCGAATTGAAAATATACATTCCCGAATTTATTTCACTGACAGCCGCCTCTTCTTCTGTACAATCTTTCTGTTCAACTATCTTCATGAATTCTCTGTTCTCATCGCGGATTATTCTACCATATCCGGTCGCATCCGGGAGTATTGCCGAGAGTACTGTAACTCCGTTTCCGTTTTTCAGATGCGTATCCAACAGTTTTTTAATTGTGGAGGCTGTAATCAGTGGTGTATCTCCACACAGGATAAGCACATTTCCGTTTGTACCGATAAAATCAGCTGCGCACTTTACTGCATGTCCCGTGCCCAGTTGTTCCTTCTGTTCTGCAAATGTGACATTTCCTCTTATATCGCCGGTTCTGACATAGCTTTCAACCTCGTTTTTAACCAGACTTCCCTTATATCCGATAATAACACAGCTGTCAGTAAATCCTGCATCTGTTGCAGCATTGATAGCATAACCTACCATCGGCAGATCACATACTTTATGAAGAACCTTTGGCAGATCAGATGCCATTCTGGTCCCTTTTCCAGCTGCAAGTATAACGCATTTCAGTTGACTCATAATCAAATCCCATCCTTTTTTACGTTAATAGAACATCAAGTTATTATATATTCTAATCGCCTATTTTTCAAGTAAATCATAATAAATGCGAGCTCCGTTCCAAATAAAATGGGGACTCCGGAATAATCCGAAGTCCCCGTAACCCCACGAGACTGTTAAATCTCTTCTTCACTTATTGGTGTTTCGTCGTACTTCTGGAGTATAAGCTCCTGAATACTACGTCTTGTATCGGAATTAATAGGATGAGCTATATCTCTATACTCACCGTCGGCTGACTTTCTGCTTGGCATTGCTATAAAAAGTCCCTTTTCACCTTCAATAACTTTTATATCATGGATAACAAATTCATTATCAATAGTTATTGATACTATTGCTCTCATTTTGCCTTCTTTATTAACTCTTCTTACTCTTACATCAGTTATCTGCATTACTACCCCTCCCCTGATTAGAGCGTATATCTAAAACTCTTTTCGATAACAATTTTTGGTTTTCCCGCTTCACCGGTATGAACTGTATTTGCCTTAATAGTATCGCGGCTTTCTACGATACAATTCTCAATATAACAGTTATCTCCGATATGAACGTCATTAAGAATGATTGAATTTTTGATAACACAATTGTTACCTACATATACCTTCTTAAAGAGAAGCGAGTTTTCTACTGATCCGTTGATTATACATCCGCTGGCAATGAGGCTGTTTGAAAGTGTTGCATCACCGTTATACTTAGCCGGAGGAAGATCCTCAACCTTTGTATAAACTCCCGGATTCTGACGGAAGAAGAAATCTCTGATCTCCCCATTCAGGAAATCCATATTAGTTCTGTAATAAGAATCAATAGAACCAATATTTCTCCAATATGTATCAAGCTTATATGCATTTATCTTCTTAACATTCTTATATCTGATAAGAATATCCTTAACGAAGTCTGTTCTTCCTTCTGCTGCGCAAGCTTCGAGAAGTTCAATAAGCTGACGTCTTCTAACTACGTAAACTCCGATGGATGCTGTATTTGTCTCGGCTACGATAGGCTTCTCCTCAAAATCAAGAACTCTTCCGTTCTCGCCGACTTTTACAACTCCGAAACGGCTGATATCATCTTCGTCAGCCTTGATATCCTTCGTTACTATTGTAATATCTGCATTTTTAGCAATGTGATCCTCAAGAACTTTATTGTAGTCAATCTTGTAGACACCATCTCCTGATGCAATAACAACATACGGCTCATGTGCATCCTTGAGGAAATTAATATTCTGGTAGAGTGAGTCTGCAGTACCTTTGTACCAGTAACTGTTTGTGCTGGTTATTGTCGGTGTAAATATATACAGTCCCCCCTGCTTTCTTCCGAAATCCCACCATTTAGAGGAATTAAGGTGTTCATTAAGTGACCTTGAATTGTACTGTGTAAAAACAGCTACCTTCTGTATATGTGAATTAGACATATTCGATAAAGAGAAATCGATAGCTCTGTAACAACCTGCCACAGGCATAGCTGCTACTGCACGCTTAGCTGAAAGATCTCCCATCCTGCTGCTGTTTCCGCCTGCTAATATAATACCTATCGCTCTCATCACTCATCATCCTCCTTTATAATTGATCCACCACTTGCGAGAACCCCGTCAGGATACTCATCAGCTGTGGTCACACCGAGGATTGCAGTGTTCTTTCCGATCTTTACATTATCAGGAACTACCGAATTCTCACCAATGGTTACAAGTCCAAATGCATATACTGCAGGCTTATAATCATTCTCGGCCTCTTCACCTATACCAAGTTCACAATTCTTGCCGATCTTTACTCCTTCTGCAAGAACAGCCTTGTCCACAATAGCACCATCACCGATTTCAGCATTATTCATAATGATTGAATTCTTTACAACAGCTCCCTTGCCAATCTTGACGCCGGAACCGATAACCGAATTCTCAACATTTCCATATATTTCAGTACCTTCTCCAATGATACTCTTTGTAACGCTGCTTCCTTCAGCAATGTACTGTGGCGGAAGATTATCGCTCTTTGTATATATTCTCCAGAATTCTTCATATAAGTTAAATTCCGGAATAATATCGATCAGTTCCATGTTAGCTTCCCAGTATGAACCGAGTGTACCAACGTCCTTCCAATACCCCTTATAATCATAAGCACATATCTTTTTACCCTGCTCATGGCAATGCGGTATAACATGCTTACCGAAATCACAGGAAGGCACATCCTTCATCTCTATCAAGGAGTCATGCAAAAGCTTCCAATTGAAAATATAAATTCCCATGGATGCCTTGTTGCTGCGTGGATGTTCAGGTTTTTCTTCGAATTCTTTGATAACTCCCTGATCATCTGTAATAACAACACCAAAACGGCTTGCTTCTTCCATTGGCACCTGATAAGTCGCAATAGTTACGTCTGCATGAGAAGATTTGTGGAAATCAAGCATTACCTCATAATCCATTTTATAAATATGATCTCCTGAAAGGATAAGAACATATTCAGGATTATAATACTCCATGTATTCCAGGTTCTGATAAATAGCATTAGCAGTACCTGTATACCATGATGCATTGTCCGCTTTCTCATATGGTGGAAGAACCGTAACACCACCGAAACTTCTATCCAGATCCCAAGGCATACCAATACCTATGTGCTGGTTAAGACGCAGTGGTCTGTACTGAGTAAGAACACCTACGGTATCAATCCCTGAATTGATGCAGTTACTAAGAGGAAAATCAATAATTTTATACTTTCCACCAAAAGCAACCGCCGGTTTCGCAAGCTTGGATGTGAGTACGCCAAGGCGGCTTCCCTGGCCTCCCGCAAGAAGCATTGCTATCATTTCCTTCTTTACCATATTGTCACTCCTTTTAAGCATAAAAGTATGTATTGATTATATCATGTCATTAGAAAAAATAAAACAACTTTTAGTTCAATTTTACGAACTATTTTTATATTTTTATCATATAATTAGTGAAAATATCTAAATATTTTTAACATTAACAATTTTTATATTAAAAAAGCGCATAAAAAAGCATAAAATAATTGGTATATATCACAATCGGCTAATATCACAAATGGCGCAGATTTCACCAATCTGCGCCATATTTGTAACCATGTTAACAATAATCCGTTCTTAAGCTTATTACTCTTTTGTAGTCTTAACAGCTTCTGTTACTGCTGTAGCAAGTCCTGCCACACCGGCCAGCTCTGAAGGAATGATCAGTTTTGTTGACTGTCCGTCTGCCGCTTTCTCAAAAGCATCCAGCTTCTTGATTGTAAGAACCTGTTCTGTAGGAGCAGATTCATTTAGCATTCTGATACCATCCGCATTAGCCTGCTGCACCGCTCTGATTGCTGCAGCCTCACCTTCTGCTCTCTTTATGGCTGCTTCTCTATCAGCTTCAGCCTTAAGGATTGCTGACTGCTTTGCGGCTTCTGCAGCAAGAATGGCTGCTTCCTTATCAGCTTCTGCACGAAGGATCTTTGCTTCCTTTTCACCTTCGGATACAAGAACTGCCGACTTCTTCTCACCTTCTGCACGGATGATCTGCTCACGTCTCTCACGCTCAGCCTTCATCTGCTTCTCCATTGACTCCTGAATTGCTGCAGGAGGCATGATATTCTTGAGCTCTACACGATTAACTTTTATTCCCCATGGATCTGTAGCTTCGTCCAGTGTAGCTCTCATTTTTGCATTGATTGTTTCTCTTGATGTAAGTGTCTGATCGAGCTCAAGGTCACCTATAACGTTACGAAGTGTTGTTGCTGTCAGGTTCTCAATAGCTGACAGTGGATTTTCAACGCCGTAGCAATAAAGCTTTGGATCAGTAATCTGGAAGAAAAGAACTGTATCAATTCTCATTGTAACGTTATCCTTTGTGATAACCGGCTGTGGAGGGAAATCCGCAACCTGTTCCTTAAGAGATACACGTCTTGCTACTTTTTCAAAAATCGGCACAAGCAGATGTAAACCCACACCCCATGTACATTTGTATGTTCCGAGATTCTCGATAACATACGCATTAGCCTGCTTTACAACTCTTACAGAGCTGCATAAGATTACAATTGCAAGAATTAAAATGATAATAATCGCCGGACCCATTATTCACTTACCTCCTTTAAAAATACTTTAGTTCCTTCGATTTTGGTTATTTCGGCAAAGCTGTCTTTATTTAAAATCCTTCCGCTTTCCGATATAGCCCGCCATTCAACGTCACCTATCTTTATCAGGCCTGTCCCTTCAGCGGGATCTACCGTTTCGAGGATTTTAACCCTGCTTCCTATATTTCTGTCTATATTGGTAGGTGCCCCCGATACGATCAGCTTTTTCTTGGCAACAGGTCTGAGCGCTATAAGAAGTATAGCCGAAACTACTATAAACAGAATGATCTGAACATAGTAATTTGCTCCCATAAAGCCTGCTATAGAAGCCACTATCGCTCCGCCACAGAACCAGATAGATGTAAGTCCCAGGGAGATAATCTCCCATATAAGTGCAGCTGCAAATACAGCAATCCATACGGTTCCTGCGAATGTTGTAGCTGTCATAAGACGTCACCTTCTTTCTGTAATTATATTTATATCAATCTCTGTAATAATTAATGAGACATCCTTTTTCAATGATGGTTCTTTCATCATCCGTCAGCTCACCCAGCCTCAGCTCTATCTCCGCCATGTTCTTGTTAACCACATATGCCTTGAAAACCTCAGCCTTATTCATGAGTAATTCTCTTACATTAGGAATGAATATATAATCATCATTATCAAATTCAAAATCTTCACTTATTACAAACGGGAGCATACCCCAGTTGATAAGATTTGAACGATATCTCTTTGTCGCATATTCCTTGGCTATATTTGCCCATCCGCCAAGCACCTTCTGACAGGATGCTGCCTGTTCACGGGCAGAACCGTCACCGGGCTTAACAGCATAGATTGTTGTACCAAATCCTGTATTTGTTCTGTCGGCATCAGCGAATTTTTCTTTAACCACAGGCATAACCTGCTTGATCTCAGGATAAACCTCGCATGGATGTTCACCCTTTTCACGGGCGATCTCAACCTCATGAAATGCCTTCGCTCTTCCCACATATTCAGGATCCTTACGTGACAGAGTAAACTCTGCAAGCCCGATAGGATTGGATCTGAAAGATGATGTCTCACCTGACGGAATAAGCTCATCAGTAGTAGTAACCGGATCATTTATAACCGATGCGACCTTCAGGAGAAGATTCTCCGTCAATGCCGGCATTTCCGGCCAGTCCTTGATGTTCGGACCAAACTTTATCTCTGTCTCCGGCTGAGCCTTGCCCCAGCCGTCATATACTCTGTTTTCATATATATCTTTATCAAAGAAATACTTCGGACCTGTGTATTCCACATCCAGATCAGTTGCCGGAGTAAGATATCCCTTGTTTACTGCCGTAGCCGCAATACTTCTCGCATCCATAAGAGCAACACTGGATATCTGACCGTTCTGTATCTTTGAACCTTCTCTGTTTGGGAAGTTTCTGGTCGAATGTCTGATAGAAAGAGCTCCGTTTGCAGGTGTATCTCCCGCTCCGAAACACGGTCCGCAGAATGCTGTCTTCATTACCGCACCGGCATGAAGGATCTCAGCTGCACGGCCGTTATTTATAAGCTCCATCATAATCGGCACACTTGCGGGATATACGGAAAGTGTAAACTCATCACTTCCGATATAATGTCCTTTAAGAATATCAACCGCATCGCAGATATTTTCAAATCCACCGCCTGCGCATCCTGCAATTATTCCCTGTTCTACATAGAGCCTTCCATCATGAATCTTATCTGTGAGTTTAAACTCCACATCACCGGTCAGCTGCTTACGTCCTTTTTCCTCAACATCATGAAGAATATCAGAAAGATTTGCATTCAGTTCTTCAATTGTATAAGTATTACTCGGGTGGAAAGGAAGTGCGATCATCGGGCGAACCTTTGACAGGTCAACATATACAACACCGTCGTAGTAAGCAACCGATTCGGGCTTTATTTCCTTATAAGCATCCGGTCTGTAATGAGTATCATACCACTCTTTTGTCTTCTCATCCGTCGTCCATATGGATGAAAGGCATGTGGTTTCCGTCGTCATTACATCAATTCCTATACGATAATCACTTGAAAGTTTGGAAATTCCGGGACCTACGAATTCCATTACTTTATTCTTAACATATCCCTTTGCAAATGTTGCTCCGATTATGGCGAGTGCCACATCCTGCGGACCCACACCCTTTGCAGGTTCGCCGTCAAGATATATGGCTACTACACCCGGGCGGGCAACATCATAGGTTTTACCCAGCAGCTGCTTTGCCAGCTCACCGCCGCCTTCGCCTACTGCCATGGTTCCAAGTGCACCATAACGTGTATGGCTGTCAGAGCCAAGTATCATGGCTCCGCACTCAGCCAGCTCTTCTCTTGCATACTGATGAATAACTGCCTGATGAGGAGGAACATATATTCCTCCATATTTCTTTGCACATGACAGACCAAATACATGATCATCTTCATTGATCGTTCCTCCGACTGCACAAAGAGAATTATGACAATTCGTAAGAACATAAGGAATAGGAAACTCTTTAAGTCCCGATGCTCTTGCGGTCTGAATGATTCCTACAAATGTGATATCATGAGATGTCATCTTATCGAATTTAATCTTCAGATTCTCGGTATCACCACTGGTATTGTGCTTCTGAAGAATACTGTAAGCCATTGTACCCTTCACCGCTTCGTCTCTGGTTGTCTTGATTCCCTGTTTTGCAAGCTCGCTTTCTGCAGCCGCATCATCTTTTACAAGGGTTGTTCCGTTCAGGAGATAAGCTCCTGAGTCATAAAGTTCTATCATTATTTCCTCCAAGTAGTATAAAATTTATTTTAATAATCGTTTATTACACTCTCATATGAATCTATAGGAGATGATGCAGGCATTTCAACAGTTTTGGCACTTAATATCTTTTCCTTGGCTTCGTTAAATGCCTCCTCCGTGGTCATCTCCGTATAAGTATCTACGCAATATGTCTTACCACCCTCATCTTCAACAAAATAGTAACTTGATTCACATACCAGTTTGCCGTCAGTAAACCTGTACAATTCACCGGAATCGTTGGGATAATTGCTGTCCGGATCACTAAATGCAGAAATTATATGTCCGCCTTCACCGAAGCCGCTTATTCCTACTATAAGACCGAGAAATTCTGTTTCTTCACCATTGTATGCGAAAATATATTCCGTAGCTGAGGATCTTAGGATCATCTCGGGAGTACCATTCTGATCTATATCGTAAAGGACTATCGAATCCGGTCTATATGAATCATAATTAAGATATTCCGTAGAAGTGACCGACTCATCTTTTCCCTCAAAGAGAACCTCAACATAATCGGATGACGTGCATACAGCACGAAGATTTGCATCCCAGTCTGCCATATAATCAAGATACGCCTTCTTCCATTCAGGTGTTATAAGTTTTTCAATCTCAGAAAGATCTATATCGTCACCGCAGATACGTCTGAGATTATCCATCATTGCCTGGGCGCTTTCGGTCTTTCCTGCTTCAGCATCAGAGAGTGCCGCCTCATAGCCCTTTTCCTTCACATCATTATATGCAGTATCTCTGATTGCAATGAATTCATTTTCATAACGCGGAAATATCTCTTCATCAGCGGGATTATCAATATATGAAACAGCATTATCATATGCTTCTACATAATTATCTTCATCAAGTTCCCCTTTAATCATTTCCAGCCCCTCATTGTAATACTGTACATAGTACATTTCATCACTGAGCTGATAAGCATAGCCGGTGTCCTCGAAAAGATATATAGCAGAATCTAAATAGCAGAGCATTTCATCATCTTCAATGCCTCCAGCATTATAGCTGTCGTATTTTCCTTTCAGAAATGAATTAAGCCCGTCATTGATATATTTCTCTCTAAACTCGATATCATTTTCCTTATAATTCGTAAGATAACTACCGCCTTTGTTATCTTCTGCATAATAAATATTAGAGAATTCATCCCAAATATCAGAAATGTCGGCATTTTCATCCTCTAATACAATTTTATGAGCTTCCTCATAGATTTCCATCTCCCGTTTCAGAGCGATTATCTTGTAATTGTCGATATTTTTGCCTTTAAAAGCACTGATTTTTTCGGCGGCCTGTATTTTCTTTAAAGCATCTTCATAACTGCCCTTACCGCTTACATAGTTATTGGTTGCAGTTGTAAGGAATCCCTTAACAACATCATCCTTGTCACCTTCAGCAAAGAAATTAACCTTATCATAATAATCGGCAGCAGCAGCCCCGTCTCCCTCTTCAAGAGCCTCAATCATTTTATTCTTGTTCATTCCGGGAAGAACAAAAAGGAACATAGCCGCAGCCTCTGCCAATACTAAGATTATGGATATTATTCCTGCTATAAGCCATTTTTTACTTTTCATATTCGGTTCCCCCAATATTAAATGCTTATTCTGTCTGTTTTGATTATCCAGACTCATTTATATCATTCTATATCATTCATATGATTCTATATAATCTTTATAATTATTAAAATCCACACTTCCACTAAAGCTGTTGGGAGCTTTCGACTTTATGTTCTCCACCGCTTCGTTATACTTATCCTCTTCGACTTTATCATCATGATCATTTGAATCAACTACAAAAAACGGGTCTTTTGAAGTTTCCACTTTTAATGCAGCTGATTCACATACTACACTCTTTCCGTCAAACTTCCAGAGCATATCATATTTTTCACCGGTATATCCGGATTCGTTTTCCCCTTCTTCATACTTATTCTCAGCATTTGTATAGATATATCCATCATCCGAATAACCTGCAATCATTCCTATATCAAGGACATAAGACACCTTGTTATCTGTCCACGTAAATATCATACTTCTGCTGTCACATATAAGTATCAGCTCCGGAACTCCGCTTTTATCCAGATCAGTCAGAAGAACTTCCTTTATTCCGGAAAAGTCGAATTCATCATAATTGTAGGTTCGTGAGAAAGTCGTATCATCCTTCCCTGCAATAGGATAATCCTTCGGTTCCACATCCATAATCTTTGGAAGCTGATTTGTGAGATCATCCAGAAAAGCAATGTATGCCTTTCCCCAATCCGTAACCAGCATATCTTCTACTTCAGATGTATCAACATCGTCACCGAATACGCTCTTCAGCTTTTCAAGAGTCATCCTTGCAGCCTTCTTGTCTCCGGCTGCAATCTGAGCCTTTGCCTTATTAAGTCCGGCCTCCATTCCCTTTGAATATGCTTCATCATAAAGTGCCCGGAACTTATCCTCATAATCCTTAAAGTATTCATCATCCGAGTATGAATCAATTGCGGCACCGGCATCCTCTATAGCGCCGTAGTAATCATTATTGTCCATTTTTTTCTGAATGGCCGAAAGCTCTGCTTCATATCCTATAACTGTGGATATTTCGCTATTGACACTATTTACATATTCATCATTCACGAAAAACTCTGCGGCAACCTTGACATAAGCCGCCATTGTCGGTGCATCGATGGTTCCGGCTTTATAATCATTATACTTCTGGCGAAGTCTGTCATCCAAAGCCGTATCTATATAATCATAATATGATTCCTCATCCGCATAATTTGTAAGGAGTGTGTCGCCGTTTACGCCACGTACATTATATATATCATCAAAATCATCCCAGATATCAAATAAATTGTCACCCTTATTCAAAATCTGATCAGTAAAGCCTTTTTCAAAGAGGTCAAGCAGCTGCGGAAGATTTGCAGCCTTTACATATTCCAGAGTGCTGCCTTTAAAATCCTTAATCTCTTCAACTGCACGGATTTCCGAAATCAGCTCATCATATTTTTTCTTGCCATCCAGATAAGTGTTAGTCTCCGTTATCAGAAAGCCTTTTACTTCATCTTTTATATCCTTTGAAATGACCGGTCCCAGCTTATCATAGTAATCTGACGCTTCTTTACCTTTTCCTTCGGACAACAGATCAAACATTTTATTCCTGTTTATTCCCGGAAGTACAAGTATCAGAAAACATGCAACTTCAAGAGCGACCAGAACCAGGGAAATAATACCTATTACAAAAAATTTCTTTCCCTTCAATACTATTCCTCCTCCTCAGATACTTCCTCTTCGACATCTTCCTGATCATTTGTTTCTTCGTCAGTATCATCGGTAGAATCATCTGTGGTAATTTCGGTAATAGTAATTGGATCTTTCAGCTTCTCTGAAGCTGCGCTTTTATAATCATTTTTAGCCATTCCAAATAAAATATACACTACAATAACTGCCGCAAGTCCGAGTACGGCAAGAATAAGTGTGATAATTCCAAAGATTTTCATTCCTGAACCGGAGGACTGTTTTTTCGGTGTATCCATCGGTACCACCGGCTGTCCGGGCATTGGTCTGGGACCTCCCGGCTGTGGACCGTTCATTTGTGGTCCGGGGAGCGGACCTGAGCCCTGCATAGGCATCGGACCTCCCGGCTGCATCTGCATAATAGGTTGTGGTCCCGGCCCCTGCGGTCCGTTCATCTGCGGTCCCGGTCCCTGATATTGGGGCTGGGGCGGTATCGGAGGCATATTCGGCTGTGGTCCCGGTCCCTGAAATGGGCCGTTCGGCTGTGGTCCCGGAAGCGGACCCGAGCCCTGCATTCCACCGGAAAGCATTTCAGGTGACA
>CAMOCO010000043.1 GCA_946610715.1 uncultured Clostridia bacterium
GCAACACGTCCGTACTGACCTGATGCCTTCTCAACTGCTGTAGCCGGATCATCGCCTGCTTTGATGAAGTCCATCATCTTACCAAAGTTAATATACTTATAACCGATTATCTCATCATCCTCATCAAGAGCAATACCGGTGATATAACCATCTGTAAGCTCAAGATAACGCGGACCTTTATCAAGTGTTCCATAAGTTGTACCAACCATAGAACGAGCACCCTTTCCAAGATCTTCAAGACCTGCTCCGATCTGAAGTCCATCCTCTGAAAATGCACTCTGAGTTCTTCCGTATACTATCTGAAGGAAAAGCTCTCTCATAGCTGTATTAATCGCATCACATACCAGGTCTGTATTAAGTGCTTCAAGAACTGTAAGTCCCGGAAGGATTTCAGCAGCCATAGCAGCTGAATGTGTCATACCTGAACAACCAATTGTTTCTACAAGTGCCTCCTGGATAATTCCGTCTTTAACGTTAAGGGAAAGCTTGCAGCATCCCTGCTGAGGTGCACACCAGCCTATACCATGAGTATAACCTGAGATGTCTTCAACCTTCTTTGCCTGCACCCACTTAGCTTCCTCAGGAATCGGTGCAGCACCATGATGTACCCCCTGTGTAACAGGGCACATATTCTTAACTTCTGTTGAGTAAATCATAAGATCCTCCTTCTTAATATAGTTTGTGGTAATATTAATATTTCTATTAAATACTTTTTAAATATTATCATAATTATCAATAATTAACAAGGTTTGCAATCAGAATTATAGTATCCCCTTTTCTGCGCGAAATAACCAAATACTTTTATAAAAGCTGGGTAATCCTGTCCTTCAGATTACTGTCATAGAATGTTTTATTTTCCGCAATTATTTCATATCTGCCGGATACTTCATCGTACCTCGCAATATCTATCCCACAATTTGGCTGGAGTCCGCTACCCCAAAAATCCGGCATATTATCAGTTCCCCTTATATGCATAAGAAGCGCTTTATTTAGTGCTCCGTGACCGGAAATAAGAATATTATCTTCAGAACCATGCTTTACATTTTCAATGTTTTCAGCCAAAAATTCACCTGCCCTCCTGCACAGCGCCGTAAGACTTTCAATGTCATCATCATTTTCAGTCAGCTCATCATATTTATCCGGTGCTGACTTGAAATATCGAAAAGGAACGGAGACATCATACATCATCCCCTCAACCTTCTGCCCCTCCTGCCTGCCGAAACATAGTTCCCGCAAGCGGCTGTCAACGATGATACCGCTTTCTTCTCCATCCTTATTCTTTATACCTGATACAAGTTCTGCCGTTTCATATGCCCGCTTAAGCGGACTGGAATAAACCTTGTTGAAGTTTATGCCGAGCTCAGCTATTTTTTTACCGGTCTGATACGCCATTTCACGTCCCGTGCTGTCCAGCATGATATCTGTCGCACCCTGTATCCTATGTTCCCTATTCCATTCAGTAGTTCCATGCCTGAGAATATATATAATCAAGATTAAACCTCCTACATAAACTTCCTTTCATGCAAGCAAAGTAGCCTTTTGACTTTTGACACTTATGTCATTATAATGTCTTATACCGAAAAAAGAAAGGACAGTTATTATCTTTATGTTAAGACGGACACTTGATGAAATGGAGCTTGATACCAGAGACAAGCTTCTAATAGATATCCGTGATTCTGAGGACTACGAAACAGAAGCATATCCGGACTCTGTTAATATTCCGGCAGATTCTTATTCTGATGATTTTAAGAACCTCATTTTAGATGAACTGAGAAAACATTCTTCAGATAAAATGTCTGTCTCCACGGAATCCATACCGATATACCTGCTATGCTATACGGGACTGAAGAGCGATATCATCGCAGAAGAAATGCAGGCAGCGGGCTTTGAGTGCTACAGTCTTGATGAAGGCTACAGAGCTATCATGCGCCGAAATGTTCAGAGGTATTTGTCCGCAGCTAAAGAAACAATTTCTAACGAGGATTATGTCCGTGACGTGGAAAGAAGCCTTGTCAAAAAGTTCAGAAAGAATATCTGGTGTAAATTTACCAAGGCAATAAATGAATATGATCTGATTCAGGATAATGATAAGATAGCCGTATGCATTTCCGGCGGGAAAGATTCCATGCTGATGGCAAAGCTTTTCCAGGAGCTTTACAGACACGGCAGACAGAATTTTGAGCTGGTATTTCTGGTCATGAATCCGGGTTACAATGATATGAATTATCAGGTTATCACCGATAATGCAAAAAAGCTGAATATCCCCATTACTGTATTTAAAACCGAAATCTTTGACAGTGTTGCCGAGATAACAGATAACCCATGCTATCTCTGTGCAAGAATGAGACGCGGATATCTTTACAGCAAAGCAAAGGAGCTGGGTTGCAACAAGATTGCCCTGGGACATCACTTTGATGATGTAATAGAAACTATACTTATGGGAATGCTGTGGGGTGGACAGATTCAGACAATGATGCCCAAGCTTCACAGTACGAACTTTGAAGGTATGGAACTCATTCGCCCCATGTATCTTATCCGGGAATCCGATATCATCAGATGGAGAGATTATAATAATCTTTATTTTATCCAGTGCGCCTGCCGATTTACTGAAAACTGCGCATCCTGCGGCGGAACCGGTAAGGGATCTAAGCGCGCTGATATAAAAAAACTTATCGCCGAACTTGCTACTGAGGATGAGATTATAGAGAAGAACATTTTCCGCAGTGTTGAAAATGTAAATCTTTCCACTGTCATCGCGTATAAAAAGGATGGAGTGAAGCATCATTTTCTGGATGATTATGATGCAAAATAAATAATTTAATAATATAATATAAAAGGAATATACAGAAAGAAGAGGTAAATCATATGAAAGCAGCCATTATCATGGGTTCAACAAGTGATCTTCCCAAGATTGAGCCCGCTGTAGAAATTCTAAAAAATTACAACGTTGAAGTAAAAGTAAGATGTCTTTCAGCACACAGAGCACACGCAGCGCTTGCAGAATTTGTAGATGAGCTGAACAGCGACGGAACCGAGGTTATCATTACAGCCGCAGGTATGGCTGCCGCACTTCCGGGTGTTGTTGCATCCATGACAGTTCTGCCGGTTATCGGTGTGCCTCTTTCAGGCTCTGTGCTGGACGGAACAGATGCACTCTACTCCATCGTTCAGATGCCGCCGGGAATTCCTGTTGCTACAGTAGCTATCAACGGAGGAAAGAATGCCGCATGGCTTGCTCTTGAGATAATGTCCATTAAACATGACGAAATCCGTGAGAAACTGCTTCAGGAACGTAAGAATATGCAGGAAGCTGCTGCAAAGGCAAATGCTGAAGTCATAGCTAAATTTGAAGCATAACATAAAAACGTGCGCCTCACGGCGCACGTTTTTATATATCGTTTACAGCTCTTTTCCTGTCAGCATTCTATATGCCGAAAGATATTTATCTATTGTTTTATCCACGATTTCCTGTGGAAGGAACCAGTCTTCAGGCTCATTCTTATTTTCATCCGATTTCAGCCAGTCACGCGCAAACTGCTTATCAAAGGAAGGCTGACCCTTGCCCTTCTCATAGCCTTCTGCAGGCCAGAAACGTGAAGAATCCGGTGTAAGCATCTCATCACCGAGTACAATATTCCCATTCTCATCCAGACCAAATTCAAACTTTGTATCTGCAATAATGATTCCCTTTGTAAGTGCAAAATCTGCACATTTCTTATAAAGTGCAATGGTATAGTCACGAAGCTTTTCAGCATATTCCTGACCCTTACCCGGGAACTCCTTTTCAAGCACAACAACTGACTGCTCAAAAGAGATATTCTCATCATGGTCACCTATCTCTGCTTTTGTAGAAGGTGTATAAATAGGCTCCGGAAGCTTTTCGGATTCAACAAGACCTTCCGGAAGCTTAATACCGCATACGGTGCCATTCTCCTTGTAGCTTGCCCATCCGCTGCCCGTAATATATCCGCGGACAATGCATTCAACAGGAAGCATGGTAAGCTTCTTGCAACGCATACTGTTTCCTGTAAATTCCGGTTTACGGAAGAACTCCGGCATCTCATTTACATCTGTTGTGATCATATGATTCGGCAGAATGTCTTCTGTCATCTCGAACCAGAACTTTGACATCTGTGTAAGAACTGTTCCCTTCTTGTCAATCTTGTTCTTAAGAATAACATCATAGCAACTGATTCTGTCAGTTGCCACCATAACAAGGCTGTCGCCTATGTCATAAATCTCTCTTACCTTGCCTTCCTTTACAGGCTGCATTGTGTCACCCATGAATTGCCTCCCTCGAAATATTCATTATTTGATAAACTCTTCTTATTCAATCTCACATGAATAATAGGTTTCCATTATAGCCTTCTGAATATCCAATTGCAAGGGGCTATTCATCAATCCGTCGAGAGTTTCTCAGAGTTTTCTTGAAACCTCTGCACAGGCTTCCATTGCATCCATCAGACTCGCCCTGAAACCAGCCTCCTCGAGAACCTGAACAGCCTCAATAGTCGTACCGGCAGGCGAACACACCATATCCTTCAGTTCTGCGGGATGCTTTCCTGTTTCAAGTACCATCTTCGCACTTCCAAGCACTGCCTGAGCCGCAAACTTATAAGCCTGCGCTCTCGGCATTCCAAGCTTAACCGCTCCGTCAGCCATTGCCTCTATCATCATAAATACATAAGCCGGGGAGCTTCCCGAAACAGCTACCACGCTGTCCATCAGTTTTTCCGGAACAACCTCAGCCTTACCAAAGGATGAAAGTATGCTCAGAGCTTCTTTCAGATCCTCATCCGTTACATTTTCATTCGGGCTTACGCCTGTCATGCCTTCGCCCACAAGAGCCGGCGTATTTGGCATAGTTCTGATAAGCTTAACCTTCTTCCCAAAGGACTGTCTGTACCAGTCAATTGTCTTTCCGGCAACTATGGAAATGATAAGCTGATCTTCACGTACTGTGTCCTTTATCTCTTCAACAACCACAGGTACCACCTGGGGCTTTACCGCAAGAAGCAAAATCTCTGATTCAGCAACAACCCTCTTATTATCTTCTGTAGTTGAAATCTTGAAGCTTTCTTCTGCCCGTGTCCTCTCATCAGCAACAGGTGAAGAACAGATAATCTCACCTGCATTAATAACTTTATTATTTATAATTCCGCCTATAATGGCACTTGCCATATTACCGGCACCTATTACTCCTAACTTCATTTAAATCCTCCTATTACTTAAAAAGAACCAAACTCTCTGCTTATATTTTCAGACACCTGGTAGCATTGAGAACTGCTATTACCATTACTCCCACATCGGCAAAAATAGCAATCCACATATTTGCGAATCCCAGCGCACCGAGAATCAGGCAAAGCACCTTAACCGCAATGGCAAATACTATATTCTGTCTCACTATCTGAAGCGTCTTTCTGGATATTTTCATGGCAAGGGATATCTTTGCAGGATCATCGTCCATAAGAACAACATCAGCAGCCTCGATCGCCGCATCTGAGCCCATGGCTCCCATGGCAATACCTATATCGGCTCTTGCCAGCACCGGTGCATCATTTATTCCATCTCCGACAAATGCCAGCCTACCTCTGACATTTTCATCCTTTTCGGAATCTCCAAGTTCGGCAAGCAGTAGCTCAACCTCCGAAACCTTGTCTCCCGGAAGAAGCTCGGCTTTATATGCACTTACTCCCACTTCCTCCGACACTCTTTCTGCCGCCATTTTACTGTCTCCGGTAAGCATGACCGTTTTGATTCCCTGATCCGCCAGACTCTCCATAGCAAGTCCCGCATTCGGTTTAACCACGTCGGAAATAACTATGCAGCCCATATAAGCCCCGTCGACCGCGATATAGCAGCTGGTTCCTTCATCATGTACAGCATCTACCGGTATACTCTCCCTATCCATAAGTCTTAGATTTCCGGCTAAAATAGTGATGCTTTTTCCTTTATCACTAATTACCGCGCGAATTCCGTGACCTGCTATCTCCGTAATATTTTCTATATTCTTCTCACTAAGATTCCCATCCGGGTCACCTGTTTTTCTTTTATAAGCCCTGCAGATACTCTCCGCTATGGGATGACTTGATGCAGATTCCGCTGCTGCCGCATACCTGAGAAGTGCAAGCTCCGGATCGGCAGACTCCCTCTTCAAAGCCTCAGACACATATAATCCCGTAACCTCAAAGACTCCCTTGGTAAGCGTTCCGGTCTTATCAAATACAATCGTTTTCGTATCCGAAAGAATCTCAAGATAATTCGAACCCTTTACCAGTATACCATTCTTTGAAGCACAGCCTATACCACCGAAAAAGCTGAGGGGAACCGAGATAACAACAGCACACGGACAACTGATTACAAGAAATGTCAGGGCTCTCATCAACCAGTTTATCCAACCCGCATCCTTTCCGATTATAGATAAGAACACCGGTGGAATTATGGCCAGCGCCAGAGCACTATAGCACACGATCGGCGTATAGTACTTTGCAAATTTTGAAATGAAGTTTTCTGCACGAGCCTTTTTCAGGCTGGAGTTTTCCACAAGGTCAAGGATCTTCGAAACTGTGGATTCTCCGAATTCCTTTGTCGTTCTTATCTTAATCCGCCCGGAAAGACTCACGCATCCGGAAATGATCTCTTCTCCCTCATGAACCATTCTCGGAACAGATTCGCCTGTAAGTGCACTGGTATCAAGGGACGACTCTCCTTCATATACCACTCCGTCGATAGGAACTTTCTCACCCGGATTTACAACTATGATACTACCTATCTCAACGTCATCCGGATCTTCCTCTGTTATACTGCCGTCTTCATGCTCGAGATTTGCAGTATCAGGTCTTATATCCATCAGATCAGCAATATTCTTTCGGCTCTTTCCTACGGCTATACTTTGAAACAGCTCACCAATCTGGTAGAAAAGCATAACTGCAACGCCCTCGCTGAATTCACCGGTTGAAATGGCACCGATGGTGGCAATAGACATAAGGAACTGCTCATCAAACACCTGTCCGTTACGGATATTTTTGGCGGCTTTTTTCAGTACGTCATACCCAACCGTGAAATAAGGAATGAGATATAACGGAAGCTGTACCCACTTACTTACCTCAACAAAATGAAATGTCACCATAAGCGCCGCCACCAGAATAAATGCAATTATTACACGTATTAATGTTTTTTTCTGCTTAGCATTCATATGATTTATTATAAATATATCTCCATATCATCTTCTACTTTTTTGCAGTTCTTTCGAACTGTCTGCATGACGCTCTCAGGGTCGGCACCTTCCTTAAACTCAACCTTTAGTTTAAGTGTCATAAAACTGAGTGTCGCATCCTTGACACCCTCGGTATTCTTAATGACCTCCTGCATCTTCTCCGCACATGCTGCGCAATCTACATCTACTTTATATGTCTTTTTCATAATTATTCCTCCACATGCTCCATTCCTAATTGTAATATTGATCTTACATGATCGTCATCCAATGCATAAAATATACTCTTCCCTTCACGCCTGAACCTTACCAGCTTATTATCTTTAAGTATACGTAGCTGATGGCTTACTGATGACTGGCTGAGATTCAAAATAGCTGCTATATCTCCTACACACAGCTCATCATCGAAAAGGGCATAAAGTATCTTGATCCTGGTAGAATCGCCGAATATCCTGAACAGTTCCGACAGATCATAGAGATATTCATCATCCGGCATATTCTTTGCGATCTTTTCCGCAGCTTCAAGATTAATAACTTTCTCCTCCTGACTTTTCTTTATTTCTGCCATAAATCTCTCCTTTGATAACATATGTTTATTTGTTCATATGTTCAATATACGCCGATTTTCAACCAATGTCAACTAAAAATTATAATTCTTATGTCATGTCCCAATTCTAACTATTTAGGATAATATTTCCTGCCTCTTCAGGTGTATTTACTATATACTTTGCTCCCAGTGACTCAAGAAGTCCGATGCTTCTGAAGCCCCAGCTGACCATAATCCTGTCTATCCCTGCATTTTCGGCGGTCTGATAATCCACCTCTGAGTCTCCCAGATATATAACTTCATTTTTAGACACATGGAAATGATCTATCACAGCATTTACACTGTCCGGGTATGGCTTTATACGCTGACCGGGTTTATCCCCCACCGAAAGATCAAACAGCCCGTAAAACATCTCATCTGACAGACTTTTAACAGCGAAATCCGGTTTATTTGAAACCACCGCAAGGTAGATACCGGCTTTCTTCAGCCGCTTGAGGAGCTCAGGTATTCCGTCATACGGTCCTGTCTTTATCTTACAATGATCTCTGTAATAGTCACTATAAAAGGCGATCATATCCTCCAGAACAGACTCTTTCGTTCCGTCTACAACCGCCTTCTCAATCAGATGTCTGGTTCCGTTACCGAGAAAACTCTTAATTATCTCCGCCGGATGTTCAGGCATCCCGTATGTTCTCAAAGTATAATTAGTACTATCCGTAATGTCATCCAGGGTATTAAGGATAGTTCCGTCCATATCAAAAATCGCCAGCTTATATTTCATTATTACGTCCTCGCATTTATAATTTTATTCATGGCATTCAGTACTTTTTTCTTGTCTCCGCTCCAGAGCGGTGCCACCAGTGTTTTTTTCGCACCGTCGCCGGTCAATCTGTGGATTACCATATCCTTCGGTATTAAATCAATGCATTTATCTACCACAGCGATATAATCGTCCATTGACATACATCTGAAATGCCCTGCCTCGTACTCTTTCTCCAGATCGGTTCCCCTGATCACATGAAGCAGCTGAAGCTTGATTCCATATCTGAACTGTGCCTCAGGCGAATCATCTTCTTCCCTCAGTCCGGCAACATATCTTACCGTCTCGAGCATATCCGCTTCCGTCTCCCCCGGAAGCCCAAGGATTACATGGGTAATTATATGACTTACTTTCCCCCGGAGTCTCTCAACCCCATCCTTATAGACCGAAAGCTCATATCCTCTTCTGATATAATCCGAACTTTTTTTATGAATTGTCTGCAGTCCCAGCTCAACCCATACCGGCTTAACCCGGTTCATTTCTTCCAGCAGATCGACCACATCCACGGGAAGGCAGTCAGGTCTTGTAGCTATGGAGATTCCTACAATGTCCGGATGATCCAGAGCCTCTTTAAATAGCTTCCGCAATTTCTCAACCGGAGCATATGTATTTGTAAACGCCTGAAAATAAGCAATATATGCCTGTGGTCCCTTCGACTCAACCCTTTTCTCAGCCCTCTCTATCTGCTCTTTAACGGTAAATGCAGCATCCTCAGAAAAATCTCCCGAACCGTAGCCCGAACAGAATATGCAGCCCCTTGTTCCTATGGTGCCGTCTCTGTTTGGGCAGGTGAAACCGCCATTTATTGAGATCTTATATATCTTTCTCCCGAAAACTTTTTTCATATATTCATTCGCGGAAATATATCTCATACCACTTCACCCAGTAAAATAGCCTCTGCCTTTTTATATTTTTTAAGTCTCTCCATATCCTTATCCGTTACTTCGGCAAGTCTTGTTGTATCGGAATTATGCTTCAGATCCTCCAGCTTAACTGCCTTTGCGATCTCATTTTTCTTGATGGCTCTCACATAATCAAAATAATCAACTCCGTCCTCATGAGTCATAAGACGAACTCCCTCCAGCTGTGCCTCGGTAAAACCATATTGTCTCAAATCATCAAGTGTCATGTCCGTATCCTCTATCACATCATGAAGCAGCGCTACAACACATGTATCCTCATCCTTCATCTGTTCCGCTATGTGAAGCGGATGAAGGATATACGGGAGTCCTGCCCTGTCCATTTGACCTGCGTGTGCCTTAAATGCAACAAGAATAGCTTTTTTAGTCAGTTCCGTATAAATCATACGCTTTTCCTCTCTTCTTCCGTCACAGTCAACAAACCCCCGGCCTCAGCCGGGGGGTATTGCTTTATTTATTGAACTTTTCCTGCTGAGCCTGAATCAGTTCAGCATCATCAAAATAATTAATCCTCATAGCGGCTTTTACTTCTGCAAGAGTTTTTGCAGCTTCAAGTTGCGCTGCTTCACTTCCCTTTTTCAGAATATCATAAACAGCCGGAATATTCTTCTCATATTCGGCCCTTCTCTGTCTGATAGGATCAAGCTCTTTGTTGATAACATTAAGAAGGAACTTCTTAACCTTAACATCACCCAGACCGCCTCTCCTGTAGTGATCTTTAAGCTCATCAAGATTCTTGTAGTCCGGAAGGAACTCCGCAAAGGATTCATCTGTGGCAAATGCGTCCAGATATGTAAATACAGCATTTCCTTCAACCTTACCGGGATCCTCAACCTTGATATGTCCCGGATCAGTATACATGCTCATAACCTTCTGTCTCACTGTCTCTGCATCATCCGAAAGATATATACAATTGCCAAGAGACTTACTCATCTTTGCCTTTCCGTCAGTTCCCGGAAGTCTGGAACAGATTGAATTCTCAGGTACCAAAGCCTTCGGCTCTACCAGAACCTCCTTACCGTCTCCGTATACTGCATTGAATTTTCTGACAATCTCCCTGGTCTGCTCGATCATAGGAAGCTGATCCTCTCCTACAGGAACCGTAGTTGCCTTAAATGCAGTTATATCAGACGCCTGACTTATGGGATAAGTGAAAAATCCCACCGGGATAGTCGCCTCAAAATTCCTCATCTGGATCTCGGATTTAACTGTAGGATTTCTTTCAAGTCTCGCTACGGTTACGAGATTCATATAATAAAATGTCAATTCTGTAAGTTCTGTAACATATGACTGGATAAACAGGTTCGACTTCTCCGGATCCAGTCCCACCGAAAGATAATCAAGTGCAACCTCTATAATATTTTCCCTAACCTTTTCCGGATGATCGGCATTGTCCGTAAGGGCCTGCGCATCAGCAATCATAATAAATATCTTGTCATATTCGCCGCTGTTCTGCAGCTGAACTCTGCGTTTAAGCGAACCTACATAATGTCCCAAATGAAGTCTGCCAGTAGGTCTGTCTCCGGTAAGTATTATCTTGTTCATTTTATCAGCCTTTCTTGTAAGCAAATATTAGTTATATCTCTTCTGTCCCTGGAAGAACAGTGCAACTGTTCCCGGACCTGTATGTGCACCGATGGTGCATCCGATATCAAATCTCTGAATCTTACCCTTAAGGCGCGGATAAGCTCTTTCAACCTCACGCTGCACCTCAAGTCCAAGCTCTTTATCTGAATCGGAAATGAATACCTTTCCGAAATAATCAATTCCGTAATCGGCAGTCTCAACCATTTTTTCTACGATTCTTTTAATTACCTTCTTCTTGGTTCTTACCTTTTCTCTCGGAGTAAGACGCCCCTGATAATCCACATCCAGAAGCGGGCATATATTAAGCATCTGTCCAACCATTCCGGCAGCCTTGGATACACGACCGCCCTTTATATAGTAAGTAAGGTCTGTTGAGAAAAACCAGTGAATTATATTCAGCTTATAATTCTCGATCCACTGTACCAGATTATCAAAGGACATTCCTTCATCACGCTTATCTGCCGCAAGGTCCATAAGCAGTCCGTAACCTGATGATGCCGCAAGTGAATCAATGATAGTTATCTGTCTGTGCGGATATTCATCAGCCAGCGCATCCGCTGCCTGGCATGCACTATTGTATGTGCCTGATATACCTGTCGAAAGTGTTACATGAATTATATCCTTGCCATCCTCAAGAAATGGTCTGAAATAATCCATATACTCTCCGATGCTTACCATAGAAGTTTTAGTGTCTTCTCCTGCAGCCATTCTCTCATACATTTCCCATGGAGAAAAGCTCTTTCCCATGTCATCCTTTTTTTGCTCATTTCCCACCATTACATTAAAACTTACATAGTGAAGATTTCTCTTCTCTATCCATTCATTTGAAAGGTCACAAGATGAGCAGCAGCTTAAAATATAATCTTCCATTACCATAACCCCTTATTTCTATTTCATATCTTCAGGATCCCATCTGCCGTCTACCACTATACGACCACGTCCATGCGTCTTTCCATAGTACATAGCTTTATCGGCTCTGTCAAGAACCTTCTGCAGATCCTGTACAGTTTCAGGATAATTTGCAACACCGATACTTGTATTGATTCTGATTTCCTTGCCCTCAAATTCAATAACATTTTCTCTGATGTTTTTATGAAGCTCTTCAGCAATGGCATAAGCCTCATCAAGGCTCTTACCATTCATAATGAGCAGGAACTCTTCACCACCAAATCTTACTGCCTGACATCCGTACTTCTTACCTATAGCCTCATCCAGCTTTGCAAGAGCTTTGATAGCCTCATCACCCGCAAGATGCCCGTAAGTATCATTTACCCTCTTGAAATGATCTATATCAGCCATAAGAACTGAGATGGTTCCGCCGTTCTTGATAATATTTGCAAGCATTTCATCATAAAAATGATTGAAATGAATTCTATTGTAAATCTTGGTAAGTCCGTCTCTCTTGGCCATATCTTCCATGGTCAGATAAAGGCGGTCACTTATGAGAGATGCAGTAAAATCAATCACTGCCGAGCGATAATAATCAAATCCGCTGTAGAAGAAATCATATTTATCACCCGCAACAATAAGTACTCCGTAAAGCCTTTCATTTTCATATGCCGGAAATGCAGTTATACAGCAGCCCTTTCTCTCAAAAATAGAACGGCTGTGTGTATAATTTTCGGCAATCACCAGAGGCTCTTTGCTCTGCGTCTTCATGAATATGTTAAATGCCTCTATCGTGTCCTTTCTGATCGAATTCGGAGCATAATTTTCATTTGACTCATATTCAAAGAGCGGTTCGTCATTGAAGCACTCACCCTTTTCAACATAGAATGCAACAAGGCTTGCGCTTTTAACTTCTTTCATGGCATGTATAAGGCTCTTCATATCTTTTATCACATCAAATGAAGCGGTATAATCCATCATTACATCCATGAGTGAACGTATTTCCGTATTCTTCTTCTCAAGGGCCAGATTTGTCTCGGAAAGCTGTACCTTCTGATAGTTGATGGCATTATTAACATCAGCTATTCTTTCCTGAAGCTCAATAAGCTTTTCATTTTCCTTCTTTACATCCAGGCTCTTAAAATATGCATCATTATATTTTTCATTCCATGCCGTAGCAACTATAATGGATATACGTCTCGTAAGAATGACGCTCATTCCTATACCGAGAATCATCAGAATATAGATTACGATGTCTGCGGTTTCGATACCCTTCTTCATGTAAGGAAATATCATACCAAATCCCAGCAGTATTATATATATAATTGTAAACGTATAGCCCTTATATGTATCAAAAAGATCGTCCATGATAAGATCTTCGCAGGTCATAAGTATTCCGTAAGCAAGGAACAAAACCACAAGGGGCATTGTAAGCTTGCCGAAAAGCCCGCCGATTGCATACATCACAAAGAACAGAAGACATCTGATCTTATATGTCTTTCCGTTAAACATATTGCGAACAGCATAAAAATAGAAAATCTCATCCATAAACTGTGCAACTATTACAGTAATTGCAAAGAAAACCGTAAGCCTGGTACTCTCTATAATCCTGAATGATCTTGCCACGATAAGTGCCGCAAGAAGTATTGAAGAGAAACCACGACTAAACTTCAACTGTCTCTTGATATATTCCCACTTAAACTCTCTGGACATTCCCAACTACCTCCTCCAAGAAGTAATACCTGCACTTTATTATTTTACTATATTATCATGTATAAAGCAAAGGGAAAAGACTGAGCGGGGTTGCCTTTTCGGGTTCCCCTGTGTTATGTTT
>CAMOCO010000044.1 GCA_946610715.1 uncultured Clostridia bacterium
AGAAGTACTTCAAGTCTGTCTCTATCCCAGGTCATTTCACCCGTGGAATATCTCGTGATTATATGATCCAGCTGGGTTCTGTAATTTATACAGCTCGTCATACCCTTGTCTTTACGCCCGGCCTTCGATATAAGTCTGGAATACTTAAGTATGATCTTCTCTGTATTATCAGCCCTGCCATATCTGTAATGATAAACCACTGCGGGCTTAAGCCTCTTTCCCAGGAAGAACAGTATACCGAGAATTATAGCCCCTGCAGTTATAAATGCAAGCACTCTCAGAATATTATCATTAAATCTGAAATCACTTATTCTTTGGACTACTCCGCCATCTCCTCCGGCATCAGATTCATCCCCGTCTCCGAAAATATCATTGAAGGAATCCCAGAAACTTGAATAGTCCTCCTCTTCAAGTCCTGAGGAAGGCGTAACTTCAACCACCTGCCATCCGTATTTTTCATCATATACTTCAACCCAGGCATGAGCATCTGCGTCAGTGGCATTTACCGTAACCAGAGCCGTTTCTCCCAGCTCGGAATATCCACTGAAATAGTCCTTATACTCAGCTCCTTCCACCAGCTCACCACTATCCATAATCTGCCCAAAGTCAATTGCATAACCCTCGCAGTACCTGGCCGGTATTCCGTAATATCTGAATATAAGGGTCGCAGCACTGGCAAAATGCGCACAATACCCCTTTTTATTCTTTGTAAGGAAATAATTGATAAAATCTTCTCTCCAGGGCGTAGCACCGGGACGGATAGTATATGGAATATTATCCTGATAATACTTTGTCACCTGCCGAATGATCTCATCCTTTGTTCCTCCAAAGCCCGCTTCCTCACAGAAATTCCGAATTATATCCGCATTAGATCTCGGAATAACTAGATATGCTTCAATGCTTTCCCGGTTCTCCGCATTTTTATCAATAGCTGTATCATTTCCGCTTTCCCGGGGATAATAAGTAAAGGTAATTTCCTCGTCCCGTTTCATTATCTTTATTCTTTCATTCGTATAATACGGGATGAATGGTCTGATATCACCTTCCACATTCTTAATCTTCATTACGCCCCTGGCAGAATAAGGATTTCCCTCTTCAAATGCTCTCTCAAGAGCATCGGCCTCATTTTTGTTATGCTCTTCAACTTTAAAATAATTATCCGGCTGAACCCATATATTTTCATAAGGCTTGTATGTTGCACCGATAAAATTATTAACATATACAGTGTCCTGAGAATATGGAGTAAGTTCAACCGTAATATCCGTATTATAATCCAGCCGGATAGACGAAACGCCTCCCAGCTTACCGGTAGCCAGACCACCGGTGTTATCATAGAAGTTGAAAATTCCGCCTATTCCCAGAATCAGAATATTCTGAACATATTCATTTGAAGCCTTCTTTTCCTCGCTCTCCGGCTGACTGACAACAAAGTACACTTTGTTGAAAGACGCGGAAATAACCGAAACCACAAGAAGAACATACATACATCCCAGTATTATCATATGCAGAAGCGAATGCCAATCCAGCCCATAGGAAAGCCCTCTCCATGTTTTCTTGAAGACATGGTCATTCCTGCTCAGATGGAAATGATCTCCCGACTTCAGAAAGTAGGTGAGAACAATTCCGCTTATAAGCATGAACTCATAAATGCCGGACGGCTCCTTATGCATATACATCAGCAGAAAATTAAGAGTCATTGTAATACCGATTGCAATGATATACCTGGCACGTCTGAGAATGTAGTTGTTAAGAAGTATATTAACGGCAATTCCGATAAGAATTACCGCAACAGTAACAGCCGCATATCTGTTGGAAATGCGCTCGTTATAATACTGAAGACCTTCGGTTCTGAAATAAATGGATGCCACATCCTGGGTCTCATTTACAATGGCATAGAAACCGGAGTTGATATAATCCTTAAATAATATAAGCGCTGAAGCATAAAATACGAAAAACACCAGATAACCCAGATTTTCCGAGCGCCAGCTGTGATAAAGTACTGCACAAAGTACTGCCGTTCCGAGTATGATCACATTAAATATCAGCTGATTAAAATCCATCTCCAGTGCAGTCAGATAACATCCGATTCCACCTGCCGTGATGAGATATACTATAATCCCCTTAAGTATAAGTGTATAATATCTGTTCTCGGAAATGTTATATACCTCATCGGAAAAACGGGCACCCTTGCATAGCTCGACCTCTGTTCTGTCCTCTCTACGCCATGCAGATCTCTGCTGCCTGTTATATGCCCTTTTCTCCTTGCCGGTCATGGCCTTATATGCAGCCTTTTTTCTGGCTCTATCAGCCCTGACCGCATTCATATACTCCTTATATTCAGCAAATATTGACTTTTTATTTGCACCTGTCTTTGCCATATATACCTTAATCCTGTTCAACCACTACCGCATCCGGACCCGAGTCTGTCATGCAGACATTTACATAAGCCTTAAGCTCAGGTCTGATACTTCTCATTAAAAGTCTCGTCTTTTCCTGATCCGCATAAATATGCTCATAATATATAGAATGAAATGCTTCTCTCAGATCCTCCATATTCATGATCTGCTGCTCGTGAAATTCATATGAAGCTTCACTCCACCACATAAGCCTGATGAACACCTGATCCGCCACCAGAGATTTGCAGATTCCGAATGTGAGGGTAAGAAGTTCATCAACCTCTTCATCCTTTCCCGCAAGTTCGGTTACTATAACCATCTGCTGATCCGACATAGAAACCCTGTCCTTAACCATCAGAGTATCCTTCTTCGCCGACAGCTTCCAGTGAATGCTCATGAGTTTATCGCCCGGAATATACTCTCTTACATCAGATACGTCCGAGAAGTCATGTCCTTTCTTTACAGTCTCCTCGCTTTCGGTCATTCCGTGAGCCATATCGGACATGCTGATCTCTGCTGCCGTATCTGAAGCGGGGATAACAGTGATCTCGCATTTCTCATCCTGTTTTTTTCTTAGAGAAACAAGTCCCAGTATATCCCTGAACCTGATATCATCCACTTGAAACTCATACATTCCGTTCATACTGTAAGTTACGGGAAGGTATTTTTCAAAATCACCGTAAGCTCTCACGGGAACACTGATCACCGTAGAAGCCTCATCACCGTAAAATGTATTTCTGCTGATAAGTTTTATCTCAGCCTCAAATGAGGGAACAAACGTCCTGTTACTAAGCTTTAAAACCACGAACCCGGTATTTCCTCTTTCTATCTGCCTTTCCGGACTTTTTATGGAAACAGATATCCCCCATTTTAGTATAAAAACACCAATGAGTGATATTACGGGCGCCCCGGCAACGATAACCAGCATTATCAAGAAAAAATGACTCTTAAGAAAAAGATAACACCAGATTACGATCAGAAGCTGTACAATATATGCAATTATACGTTTTAAATGTATTCTTGTTCTCATATGTTATAGTACCTTAATCTACTGCTGCTGAAGACTCTCTCACTACAAGCCTGCAGGGAAGCTTGACCCTGACAGGTGTATTAATATTCATCTTATGAGCTGCCGCCAGAAAATTCGCCCCATACTGACCCATATCATACGCCGGAGCGTGAATTGTGGTGAGTGCGGGAGTGGTAAACTGGCTCATCTCATCATCATTAAATCCGATAAAGGATATTTCATCCGGAATCTTCAGTCCCGCTTCAACAGCCGCTCTCATTGCGCCTACAGCTATGGCATCATTTGCAGAGAGAACCGCGGTAGGTCTTTCTTTCTGCAGCATATCCTTCATCATATCATATCCGGACTGAGAATCAAAACTGCCTTCTCGCACAAGCCCTTTTATACTCAGCTTATGTTTCTTCATATACTGTTCATATGCTGTCTTTCTCTTATCGACTACTGCCTGATTTGTCCCCACATATTCAATGCCTCCGAGAAATGCAATCTTCCTATGTCCCAAATCTGTAAGATAATCAAGAGCTTCATATATACCGTTCTTAAAATCCATTGAAACTGTGGTAACCTCAGGTCCATCGATGGTCATATCAAGAAATATCACATTATCCGCCATCTCCCTGAAGAGCTTTACATCGTCATTACTGAATTTTCCGACGCAGAGTATCCCATCCACTCCCTTCAAAGCTGTCTCAAATGAGCTGTCGGTCTTATAAGTTCTTATTATATTTATCCGGTTCTTCTCGCAATAATCTTCCACGCCCTTACGTACAGTAAGGTAATAGCTGTCCCTCAGCTCGTCCTCTGCGGAAAACCATTGTACGACTCCGATGGTAAAACTTTTCTCATTTCCGGAAGTCATGGACTCACTATGTTTTTTCTTATATCCCAGCTCTTCACTTATTTTTAAAACTCTCTTACGGGTTTCCGGTGCCACACTGAGTGTATCGTCTCTGTTAAGTATCCTCGAAACAGCAGCAGGTGAAACCCCGGCTTTATTTGCAATATCTTTAATAGTAACCATAGTACCATCCCTGTTATTAATACTGTTAAAAATTACATTCAAACTTTATCATCATTTTAGTAAAACTTCAAGTAAATTTACTAAAATAATTTAGTAAAAACCATTGACATTTTACTAAACTTTTACTAATATAACATTATAAAATGTTACCGGGATATAAGGAGGGTTACCATGTTATCAAAAGATATTATTTCCGCACTTGAAAACGGCAGATATGACAGCACACTCAGGAAGCTTTATGTAGACGAATCAAAGCTTTCCTATCAGAGGGAGCGTTATATAAATGCAGTCACAAAATATGATGAACTGTTCGGCGCATCTGACATTTCCATTTTCAGTGCTCCGGGACGGACGGAAATCGGCGGCAATCATACAGATCATCAGCATGGACAGGTTCTGGCGGCAGCCATAAATGACGATGCCATAGCTGTCTCGGCCCGCCTCGAAAATGAAGTTCGCCTCTTTTCGGAAGGCTACGGTATGATAGAGCTGAGCCTCGACACGCTCACTCCTGTTCCGGAAGAAATGGGAACGACCAAAGCCCTTATCAGAGGAGTTCTTGCCGGAATGGATAGGAAGGGTTACTCCATCGGCGGATTCACAGCCTACGTTACAAGTGATGTACTCAGCGGTTCGGGACTATCCTCCTCTGCTGCATTTGAATCTCTGATAGGAGTTATCATTTCCGGACTTTACAATGAGGGAAATGTACCTCAGGTAGAGATTGCCAAGATAGGCCAGTTCTCTGAGAATAACTATCTCGGCAAGCCCTGCGGTCTTATGGATCAGACTGCCAGCAGTGTCGGAAGCCTCTGCTACATAGATTTCATGAATCCTGCCGAGCCTGTTATAGAAAAAATAACCTTCAGCCTGGAATCTGTAGGATATGCTCTCTGCATCACCGATACCAAGGGCTCACATGCAGACCTGACTCCCGACTACGCTGCAATTCCCGCTGAAATGAAAGGGGCAGCAAAGGTGTTTGGCGAAGAGGTGTTAAGACCTGTTCCCATAGAGGATATAATTTCCGGAATAAATAAGATAAGAGCTGCCGAAGGTGACAGGGCCGCCTTAAGAGCAATTCATTTTGCCGAGGAGACAAAGCGTGCCAAGGCTGAAGCTGAAGCCCTTAAGAATAATGACTGGAGAAGCTTCTTACATATCTTTACAAAGTCAGCAGACTCTTCCTTCAAGTATCTTCAAAATGTATATACCTCAAAGGATGTTATGCACCAGAACGTATCTGTGGGAATAGCAGTAAGCGATGTATATCTCGATTGCGGTGCGGTTGATCCGGCTGATAACCTGGGTGTAGTCAGAGTTCACGGCGGCGGCTTCGCCGGAACCATACAGGCTTTTGTAAAGAATGAAGCTGTAGCCGGCTATAAAAAAGCTATGGATGACTTGTTCGGAGAAGGGTCATGCAACGTTCTTAATATCCGAAATGAGGGCTGCATACAGGTAATTTAAGGATAAATAATATCAAAGGAGAATCGGTATGATCTGCAAATTGATAAATGAATTAGTTAAGTATGGTTTAAATGAAAATCTTATAATGCCGGATGATGTAATATATACCACAAACCGCCTGCTGGAGCTCTTTGCGGTTGATGAATATGATTTACCGGATGATACGGAAACCGGAGATACAGAAGAAAAATGCCTTGTAAGACCACTCTCTGAAATTCTCGATGATATGCTGTCCTACGGGATAAAAACAGGAATCCTGAAGGATAATACAACCGGCTCAAGGGATCTGTTTGATACAAAGATTATGGGGCTCCTTACCCCACCGCCCTCCGTTATCAGGAGTAAGTTCAGAGAAAAATATGCCGAAAGCCCTAAGGCTGCAACGGATTATTATTATAGTTTCTCCAAGGCTACAAATTATATAAGAGTTGACCGAATCAGAAAAGATGAAAGGTGGCACACCGAAACACCTTTCGGTACGCTGGACATTTCCATCAATCTTTCCAAGCCGGAAAAGGACCCGCGAGATATTGCCGCGGCCGGTAAGGCAAAGAAATCCGGATATCCGTCCTGTCTTTTATGCAAGGAGAATGAGGGCTATGCAGGTCATATATCACACCCTGCAAGGCAGAACCACCGTATTATCCCCATAGAATTATGCGGTGAATCCTATTACCTCCAGTATTCTCCCTATGTTTACTACAACGAGCACTGCATAGTCTTTAACAGTAAGCATATACCGATGAAGATTGACCACTCTGTATTTATGAAGCTTATGGATTTTACGGCGCAGTTTCCTCATTATACGATAGGCTCAAATGCCGATCTTCCGATTGTCGGCGGTTCTATCCTGAGTCATGACCATTTTCAGGGCGGATGCTATGAATTTCCCATGGTTCGGGCGCCTTACGAAAGCGAGTTTACCGTTAAGGGCTTCGAATCCGTCCATGCGGGCGTCATAAAATGGCCGCTTACCACTATCCGCCTCCGGTCTGAAGATCCTGAGAAAATCGCAGAGCTTTCATATATCATACTTACGAAATGGAGAAGCTACACAGACGAGGACGCTTTTATCTTCAGCGAAACAGACGGCGTTCCCCATAACACCATTACACCTATAGCCAGAAGAAGAGGCAGTCTCTTCGAACTGGATCTGGTACTGAGAAATAATATAACAACAGACAAGCACCCTCTCGGTGTCTACCACCCTCACAGTGAGTATCACCATATCAAAAAAGAAAATATCGGACTCATCGAGGTTATGGGACTGGCAATCCTGCCATCAAGATTAAAAAAGGAAATGCAGGAGCTTAAGGATGCTATACTAAACGGCTGCCTTACAGAAGAATCTCTGCGCAAAATTCCGTCACTTGAATCCCATGCCACATGGGCTGCAGAGTTTATATGCCGCCATGGAATAACGACCGAAACGCTTGATTCCTTTAGGGTTAGTCCTGCCGCACAGGATGGAAATGACCCCCTCAGCGAAATCATAAAAGATGAAATCGGACTTGTCTTCTCCCATGTTCTTGCAGATGCCGGCGTCTATAAATGCACCGAAGAAGGCCGGGCAGCACTGAACAGGTTTATAAAGACCATATAAGAACTCAAAAAACGCATTCCCGAACGATCAGGAATGCGTTTTTTATATTCATTATTTTATTATCATACTCATTATGAGGATTGTGTATTCTTTGCCTGCTTTGATGTCTCGGTTCTAATGAAATTATCATAGCCCTCAGTAACACGGAAGCTGCCTTTGACCACACAATCCAGCGCCGTAGTAGCTGTATGGACTGATTTTGTCTTACCCTTCATTATAAAGCATATGATAAGTGATATTACAAGTCCTATAACAAGTCCTACAACCAGATTCGAGCCCTGAATATTGGTAAAGAATTTGGTCATAAGTGCGGATATTCCGCCTCCCAGAAGTACAAAGAACAAAGCAAGATACATAAAGAACTTACCAAGACTGAAAGGAAGATCTCCTACCATCTTACCGGTCTGTCCGTTCATTGCAAAGGTAAACTTCTGTCCGTTCCAGGTGGTATTAAGTAACCATACCGGGAACAGTGCATATTTTCCGCCGCTCTGCATCTTTTGATAATTGCTATTCTCCACACGTACAGACTTATAATCCCTTACCTGACCCTTTAAAAGATTTACGGACGTATTCTTGATTCTCTCATCCGCTCTGGGCATACACTCAACAAAAGATACATCATATTTTTCAGCCAGGTAGCCTGCAAGATAAGCAGGACTGAAAGCCGTTGCTTCATCTGTATTAAATGGCTCAATTGAATCCATTAGCTGATCATTGAATTTAGACGATGCATCCGCGGGAATATTTCTGAATGACATTGTTCCGCCGCGCATTACCTGAAAATAACTTGTCTCTGTATAATTATATGTTGCATCTGACCACTTCTTCTCTTTTGTAGCCTCAAAGTTTGCCTGTGCATATACATCTGCATCATACAGCCAGAAAGGAACATAAACTCCCTTCAGCTCCTGAAGATGATTTTCCGATTTGAATACGCTCGGAACCATCTTTGCGCTGGACATATGCTCTTTAAGTTTCTCCTTTGCGGCATGCTTATTCAGCTTGAAAGGAATGATCGCATCAGGTCTTGCAGCACCACTGAACTGTCCCGATATAACTATCGGACTGTCACAATAAGGACATTTTGTGGATGCCATACTCTGATCTCCCACAACTTCGCCGCCACAGCTCTTGCATGAATAAGTTACAAGTCCGTCAGCCTGAACATTCCAGGTCTGCGGCTGTGCCTGATAATCTCCGGCAGCTCCAAGTCCACCGGCAGCTTCAAACTCGTTTACTGCATATGCGCTCTTACAATTAGCGCATACAAGCTTTTGTTCACGACTGCTGAACTGGAGAATTCCTCCACAGGCAGGGCATTTATAATTCTGTATATCTGCCATCTCTATCCCCCTTTTTTACTGTCTCACCGAAAAAACTAAACTCCGGCAAATTATCTATCGCTTACTCCTGTCTGCTTATCTCAACAAGAGTTACGAAACGTTGTTTTGGAACCGGCTTTGAAAAATAATATCCCTGCAGATAATCCACATTCATCTTTTTCAGCACATTTAGCTGGTTCTCAGTCTCAACCCCTTCTACAACTATGGAACGGTTTGTCTGCCTTATCATCCTTATGGTATTTTCAAACACAACCATTCCCAGCGTGGATTTTTCAGCTTCCCATAAAACACTTTTATCAATTTTTACCTGATCAAAATCAAGCATAAGGCTGGAGCTAACATTGGAATATCCCGTCCCGAAATCATCCATCGAGAAGGTAAAGCCCTTATCCTTTAAAAATACTATAGCTTCATTGAGCTTTCTGTAATCCTCTGATTCCACAGTTTCGGTTATCTCAAAACATATCTTCGAATGATCTATTCCATATTCGTCCACGATATTGCAGAGATGCTGCGGGAAATCCTCATTTTCAAATTGCACAATCGACAGATTGACATTTATGCAGTCCATCTCTCCGATTTCCAAAATCCCATCCTTTATAAGAGTACATACGTCATGAAGCACGAAATCATCTATATCTCCCACAAGTCCTATCTGCTCCGCAACTTTGATGAATTCGTCCGGCGGAATAAATCCCAGCTTTTTATCATTCAGTCTTACCAGAGCCTCCGCTCCGTGCATTTTTAATGTCTGCAGATTATAGGACGGCTGATAATATACTTCGAAGCTCTTATTCTTAACGCCTCTCATTATCGCCTTTTCTACTTCACTACGTCTCCGGATATACTTAAGGTCATCTCCTTCGAATACATCCTGTGTAATATTCCTCGGAATAGGATTATTCAGAAGATCAAATACTTCATTTCGATCAGCCGCTTCCGAAGGACATTTTACAACCATCACAGCAGCTTCAAGGGATAAACTGGTTCTCTCAATCTCCCAGGGTTCTTTAAACCTTTCAACAATTCTGTCCCTAATAGTATCACAGGAAAGTGATGGCTCAAATCGTCTAAATGTCGTATTTAACAAATTATCCTTAGTACTGTCGGTTGTCGGAACAGCGATAACATACTGTCCCCTGTTCACATCATAAATATAGTACCTTTGAACCAGCGTTTTAAGAAAATCTGTCAGCTTCAAATTGAAATTATCATCATCGAGTGAACCGGTTTTCTTAGTCATGGAATCTATATTCTTTATCCTGAGACTTATTATCGTGTATTTTGTTTCAGTCATATCATAGTTCTTCAGATCCTGCTGAAGAGCTACCCTGTTATATACACCTGTCATCTGCTCAAGCCTGTCATCCTCACTTTCAATTGACAGCATAACTCCCATGATGCCCAGGGCTTCGGCAAAAAGTTCTGTTTTCAGATTTTTGAAGATTGCCTGAATCAGTATACCCCCAACCGTAACTCCGAAGAAATAGAGAAGCGTAAATCTCTTCTTACGGTTAATGGCATTCCATCTTACCATAAGGCTAAACATGGCAATTATAATATATAATGCCGCTACCATGTAAATAAAGTATTCTCCCCAGCCTCTGTGAAATACCTGCTCGCTATCGTAATAATAAACCCAGTGTGTCCAGGGATTTATTATTACCAGAAACTCCGTAATAACAAACGGGGTCATAATTAAATTCAGTTCCTTCGTGGTCCTTTTTCTTAAGGCACCCGTGACACTCATTTCATAAATCAGAAATACCGGAGCCATCGCCGTATGGAAAAGGAAATATAAAAACTGACATAATTTGTATCCAAACAAAGCTATGTCAGTAAAAGCTGAATACTCAAACATTAAATCATTAATGATCTCTGTTGTCGAATTAATTATAACAATTCCGAGCAAGCAAAAATAAAGCACATTCTGGAGTCTGTCCGTGCGCCTCTGAATAAGTGTAAATATAAATGTAGTAAGTGACAAGAAAAACGCTGTCAAATAGAATACTATATGAAAACTGTTAAATGATGTCATATGATATCTCCGATATAATTTTTACACTTTTGCATCTGCCAGCGGGGCGTACAAAAATATAAGGGGCAGTGCTTAGCACTTACCCCTTTATAATATCATATTTCTTCCATAAAATATAGTCTTGAAGCATAATCTCCGAATGTTCTTACATTTTCATTAAAACCCGTACCGCCAAATCCCGGCGACAGGCTGATGCCGGCATTCATGAGAAGGTCACCGTAAACTGTCATATCCTCCGACTCTCCGTCCATCTTTACAATTTTGGAAATAATATCATGCGCCACTCCGCCCTGCTTTATATGCACAGGCGAAACAAGATTCACCAGATCGCCGAATTCCTTTATATTTATCTTTTCTCTTATATTATAAAAATGGTACCTTTTCTTTTCTTCAAGTCCCTTTGCCTTATAATACTGGTACTGATAATTCGGCACCACCTGATTCTGCAGAAGCATGCCGACAGCTCTTGTTTTATCTTCCGAAACAACTGTCCACTCCATAACATTTCCGGAAGAATTCATAAGCACTGTATTCATGGCATCGGAGCTGTTCCAGCTTCTTCCTCTGTAAAAGTCTCCTCGGAAGAATACACTTCTCCATTTTTTATAAAATTCGATCTGACTCTTTATGGCTGCCAGTTCCTCACTTGACATATCAATCAGATTGCACTCATATCCAAGCAGTCCGAATGCAGCAACGTTAAATCTGGTTGATAGCGGTGTCACTCTGAGTGTCTGATGATTCGGGACTCCCGATACATGCGCACCAATAGCACTGAGCGGATAACCATAACTATATCCGTTCTGTATCTCAGCTCTGCAAATGGCATCTGTATCATCACTGGCCCAGATCTGCGGAAAATAGCTGAGTATTCCCAGATCAAATCTGTTTCCTCCCGAAGCGCATCCCTCAAAGAGAATTTCAGGAAACCTTTCGGTAAGCGCCTTCATGCATCTATACAGTCCCAGCACGTATCTGTGAGCGACCTCTCCTTGATTTTCGGCAGGAAGTTTCCGTGAATATACATCCGTGAAATTCCTGTTGAAGTCCCATTTCACATAGCTGACATTTCCCGATGAAAAAACTCCGGACATAGTATCTATTATATAATCCTGTACATCCCTCCGAGTCAGATCAAGCAGTCTCTGGTTACGTCCTTCCGAATGCGGCTTATCCGGTATTTCCATGGTCCAGTCAGGATGCTTTCTGTAAAGCTCCGAATCAACATTAACCATCTCCGGTTCTACCCAGAGTCCGAACTTCATCCCCATTTTTTCAACACGCTCGGATATATGCCTGATCCCGCCGGGAAGTTTCTTACGATTCGGTTTCCAGTCACCCAGTGAGGAACTGTCATTATTTCTTTCACCGAACCATCCGTCATCCATTACAAAAAGTTCAATACCTGCCTGCTTTCCAGCCCGTGCAAGTCTGAGAAGCTTTGATTCGCTTATATTAAAATATGCGGCCTCCCAGCTGTTAAGAAGCACAGGTCTTTCTTTATCCTTCCATTTTCCTCTTATTATATGCTGCTTTATAAAATGATGCATATTAAGACTCATTCCATTAAAGCCTTTATCGGAAAATGTCATGACAGCTTCCGGCGCTTCGAAGCTTTCACCCGGCAGAATATTATATTCAAAGCACCTTGAATTTATTCCCCACACTATTCTGGTTTTTCCATATTCATTTACTTCTGCAATTTCTTCATGATTGCCGCTGTAAATGAGATTGAATCCATATACCTCTCCATAATCCTCATTGGCATACTTTTTTGAAATCATGAAGAAGGGATTTGCGAGCGCCGATGATGTTCCCGTAAAGCTGCCTCCCGCGTGTTTACCCTGAACCAGCTCCGTATCGACTCTTCTCATCTCTCTTGCCCAGGATCCGTTAAAGGTCGTCATACGAAAGTCAAAATCATTGAAGTCAAGCTGGGCAGATGCCAGTTTTCTCAGTGATACCGGCTCATTTGATGTATTTTTAAAAATAGCTGTTCGGGTTATTATATCCATTTTCGGAAATACATAATAATTTAATTCCAGCTCCAGATTATAGTTTTCATCACGCATAATGACAATCAGTCTGTCAACTTCATCTTCATTTCCGTAGGACATGGGAAGTACTTCAGATTCCGGTTTCCCCTTTGTTATCTCTGCGGAAGCAAATGTAAAGTCTGATGTTCTGCTTCCGTCGCTGTGAACCATCTCTATAAAAGGTTCTCTTAGATCTCCCTTTCCGCCGGCCGACATTTCAAGACACATATCTTGAAGCGTCACGCCCTTATCATCCTGTGAATAGAGACTTGTATTTCCGGGAGCAAATTCATGTTTTTCAAACAGCGCAGCCGCTCCGTTTGAAAGATGGATTTTCTTTCCGTAATAGAGATGTTCCGGGTATCCGTTTTTCATCACACGAAATGCGTAGGTTGTATTATCCGTATGCAGAATATATACCTCACCTGATTTTTTAATCATGCTTTAACACCTTTCCTGTCTGATAACTCCGCTGTTATCTCCTCAAGCTTTTCGTCTGTAAGTCTGTACTTTGCCTTAAATACGAATAATGCAGCAATGAGTACAATTATCGGAACTATCGTCATGATCATACGCAGTCCAAGTACAGCACTTGTATCAATGGTCTCAACTACATTATTCTTTATATCGCTTACTTTTTTCATAAGTATATCCAGCGTCATGGTCTCATCTGCATTTTCCTGAATATTAAATATACTGAGGCAGATAGATGCAACAAGCGCTGCCACACCGGAGCCGAGCTTAACAACAAATGTCTGCATAGAGAAGATGACCGACTCGTCTCTTCTGTTATTCTTGAATTCACCGTAATCTACAGTAT
>CAMOCO010000045.1 GCA_946610715.1 uncultured Clostridia bacterium
TAATCGTCGGATCCATCGCAAGAACACGGGCGATTTCCATTCTCTGACGCTTCCCGCCGGACAGGTTCCTTCCTCCGCTTACAAGTTTATGCTGATAACCGTCGGGAAGTGCGATTATATCACTATGAAGCTGAGCGTCACGGGCGGCAAGAATCATTTCAAAATCCTGTATGGATTCGTCCCACATTTTTATATTATTGGCTATTGTATCTTCAAAGAGTATTATATCCTGATCGACTACTGCCAGTGAACCTACGATGACATCGCGAGGATATGCGCTTCTTGGCTTTCCGTCGAAAAGTATTTCACCGCTCCATGGCTGATAAAGCCCGGAAATGATCTTTGATATGGTGGATTTTCCGCAGCCGGAGGAGCCCACCAAGGCTATTCGGTCTCCGGTTTTCATTTTAAGTGAGAAATCCTTTATGACAGGTTTACCAAGCCTTGAATAGCCAAAGGTAATATTTTTAAGTTCAATATTTCCTTTGAGCTTAGAGAGTTCGGTAACCTCTGCATTATTTTCACGGATATTCTCATCCTCGGGATAATTCATCACATCATCAATTCGTTCCATCTGAGTGCGCATTTCCTGGATTGTCTGCCCTGCATTTATAAGTGTCATGGCAGGCGCCATGAATGCGGTAAGGAAGCCCTGGAACATTAATATAGCACCGACGGTAAAGTCGCCTTTTATAACGAGATATACGCCCACCAGCAAAACGGTATAGTTTGCAAGGTCTGTGAGGAACAGAGGTATTTTTCCGATAAAGCTGTCATTCCTTGCCATTTTAATATTTTGGGCATTTACAGATGCCTGATATCCGGCCCATTTGCTGAAGAATCCGCTCTCGGCACCGCTGGCCTTTATGGTTTCAATCATTTCAATACCTGATACGGTAGTTGCTTCCAGCTTGGCAGCATCCCGCATCTGAATACGTGTGATATTGACTCTGCGGTTTGAGATAATGTATGTCACCAGAATATTAATGATAAGGGTAATAAGTCCGATGAGTGTTAGGAGCGGACTCTGACGTAACATAAGTATCAGATAGAATACCAGCATTCCCGTGTTTAAAATGAGTGGGGCAAGGGTATTTATCAGAATCCGGGCTATGGAAGCATTCATATCCGCGCGGGACTGGATGTCTCCGGCAAGACGCTGCGAGAAGAATTCCATAGGCAGACGGAGAACCTTCCACATATAGGATGTGCTGCCTGTTACAGCCATTTTGGCATTGATCTTAAGGGAGTAGATTGTCTGTATCCAGGCCACAACAAGCTCCAGAATTGCGAGTATGACCATAAGTGTAATAAAAGGATACAGCCAGTCCTTGTTTACCCCGGATAAAATCCGGTCCATAAAAATACGTGAGTTTGCTGAATTGATTATTACAAATAAATAAGAAATGGCGGTTGTGAGCATCACAAATGCAGTTGCAGCGCCGGCACCCACAAGCCTTTTTTTGGCAAATGAAAGTGTGCCTGTTCTCTTTCCGCCCGGTTCAAAGGTATCTGAGGGAACAGGAATAAGAGTGACACCGGTGAAGGAACTGTCAAATTCCTCCCATGTCACTTTTACGGAACCTCTTGCCGGATCGTTAATATATACATATTTACCCCGAAAACCATTAAGTACAACAAAATGATTCATATTCCAATGAATGATACAGGGGAATTGTCCCTTGCTTTTCAGAGTATCCGGATCCATTTTGAATGCTTTTACCTTAAATCCGTAGTGCTCGGCTGCTATATATATGTTTTTCGCGGTGGAACCGTCACGGGATACACCGCAGTCAAGACGTACCTGTTCGAGGGGAACCCATTTTCCGTAATATGCCATTATCATTGCCAGAGAAGCCGCACCGCATTCCAGAGCTTCGAGCTGCATTACTACAGGTACCTTGGCTACGCCCTTTGTAAGGGGCTGTCTGATTTTTTTATCAGCCATTCCTTATTACCTTCCTGTCAGTAAAAAATTAATTGGGTGGATGCGCTCGGTAATGACATTTCCGGTGTAAATTCCATCGGGAAGATTTACCTCGGCCAGACCTATCAGATGTCCGGAATCATTAGATGTTACTGATGCAATCGTATATTCATTTTCCGCAATTCTAAAAGGCATTCCTTCTTCGATCGGCTGATTGTCGATGGTGGCTATTATTGCGTCATGATCTTCTACAAGTATGGTTGCGGCTGCCTTTGTTTCCAGTGTTCCTATGGACGCCCAGGCTACCAGACCTGCCAAGAGAATTATGATTATGGTAAGCAGAAGCCATACTCCGGGATTGGTTACACGAAGATAGTCCGTCAGCTTGTCAGGTGACGTTATTTTTTCTATGGTTTTTTTTCGAAAAATTTTATCAGGCCTGTTCATTGCAGTATTCACTCCATTTATCTATAAACAATATAAGCTCTGTTCTTATTTTAATAATTTTTGAGGTTCTAATCAACTGTTATTAGTTGCATATAGACTTGTTTTTGTTTATGTATTTCTGATACAATTATATGCATATTGTAGTCAGAGAGGTGGTGGATATATGAAGGCTTTGGAAGAGAGAATTTTAAAGGATGGAAAGGTATATCCGGGAAATATTCTGAAGGTTGACAGTTTTCTTAATCATCAGATTGATATAAAGCTGATGGATGAAATGGCAGAAGCATTCTATGAAAAGTATAAGGATGCAGGAATTAACAAGATAATGACTATAGAGGCTTCAGGAATTGCAATAGCCTATGCGGTAGGAAGAGTATTCGGAGTTCCCATGGTATTTGCGAAAAAATCCAAGAGTCTGAATATCGGAGGTGATGTATATTCTTCAACTATCACCTCGTATACATATAAAAAGGATTATAAGATAATCCTGTCCAAAAATTTTTTGTCGGAAAAGGATAATGTGCTGATCGTTGATGATTTTCTTGCCACGGGAAGTGCCATGAAAGGACTTTTGGAAATATGCCGCATGGCGGGAGCCAAGGTTTCCGGAGTCGGAATATGTATTGAAAAAGGTTTTCAGAAAGGCGGAAAGGAAATAACGGAAATGGGATATGATCTTACATCCCTTGCCGTAGTTGAAGAGATGACTGATGATGGAAAAATTAAATTCAGAAACTGAAAAAAAATCCGTTAGTACGGATAATGAAAATAAATCTGTAAGTGTAGATAATATATATAAACTGGATGGAAGAGTGCCGGTTACAACAGCTATTCCTTACGGGCTTCAGCATGTTCTGGCAATGTTTGTTGCAAATCTTGCACCTATTTCCATTATTGCAGCTTCTGCTAAGCCCGAAATATCACAATATGTTCTCGGAATGCTTATACAGAATGCTATGTTCGTGGCAGGTATAGCTACACTTATCCAACTTTATCCTATATGGAGAATTGGCTCGAGACTTCCCATTGTGATGGGGGTAAGCTTTACATTTGCAACGATACTTTGTACTGTTGCCGCAAATTATGGTTATCCTACAGTAATCGGAGCTGTTCTTGTAGGAGGACTTTTTGAAGGAACTCTGGGTCTTCTGGTAAAAAGAATTGCAAAATATATAAAGCCCATTGTGTCTGCATCTGTGGTCTGCAGCATAGGACTGTCACTTTTTTCGGTAGGAATGAGATCCTTCGGCGGAGGATACAGTACAGATTTCGGGTCGCCAAAAAATCTTATCGTGGGAACGATAGCTCTTAGTGTATGCATTATATGGATGGTATTTGTGAAGGGCAAAGGAAAAGGGCTCTCCGTTCTTGCGGGACTTCTGGTTGGATATATTGTGGCATTTTTTATGGGAATGGTGGATCTCAGCAGTGTTTTTACAGGCGGGATCATATCATTTCCGCATTTCCTTATTTTTAAGCCTGCATTTAATCTGGGTGCAATATTATCGGTATGTGTTATTTTTCTTGTTTCTGCTGCAGAAACCATCGGAGATACTTCTGCTATGGTTGCGGGAGGCCTGAACAGGGACGTTACCGAATCTGAGATATCCGGTTCCATTGCGGTTGACGGTTATGCATCGACATTTTCATCGCTGTTCGGATGTCCGCCGGTTACATCCTTTTCACAGAACGTGGGACTCATCGCGATGACTGGGGTAGTGAACAGATTCACTATCATGACCGGGGCACTGATTCTGGTTCTTGCAGGTTTTATTCCGCCCATCGGGAATTTTTTTGCTACGATGCCTCAGGCGGTACTGGGCGGCTGTACCATTATGATGTTCGGTCAGATACTGCTTTCGGGAATGCAGATGATATCAAAATGCGGATTTACAAAGCGCAATGTTACCATAGCCGCCTTGTCTCTGGGAATTGGCGTAGGCGCCACAACCACAAGCGAATCCGAAATATGGCACATATTCCCGCAGATAGTAAAGGATATATTCGGAGCAAATGTGGTGGCGGTAGTATTTGTTATTGCAATGATCTTATCATATATATTGCCTGAAAATATGGAGTAGCCGGGTTTGCTCCAAACTTTACAAGGGAAAAATATTTTGATAAAATATTAGTTTAGCAGTTGACTAGTTTTGATGAGCGCATCTTAAAGATATATTTTTTAGGAAAGAAGGATTTAATATGTACAGGATTGTGACCAAAAAATCTCTTAATCCCACAGTAACACTGATGGAGATTGAGGCACCCCTTGTTGCGCGTAAGGCAGAGCCGGGGCAATTCATCATTTTCCGTGCTACAGAGGACGGAGAAAGGGTTCCGCTAACAATAGCAGGGTATGATCGTGAAAAAGGAACAGTAACAATTATTTTCCAGATAGTCGGAGGGGCTACTCAGGTTCTGAATTCTTTTGAAGAGGGTGACTTCATTCATGACTTCGTAGGACCACTCGGTAAGGCTACCGAGACAGAGGGGCTTAAGAAGGTTGCCGTTGTGGGAGGTGGCGTAGGATGCGCAATTGCTTATCCTATAGCTAAGAAGCTTCACGATATCGGATGTGAAGTGACATCTATCGTAGGCTTTAGAAATAAAGACCTTATTATTCTTGAGGATGAGTTCAGAGCTGCCAGCAACAATTATATACTTATGACCGATGATGGATCCGCAGGTGAGAAGGGTGTTGTTACGGCACCGCTTGAAAAGCTGATTCAGGATGGTGAGCAGTTTGATGAAGTTATTGCCATAGGACCGCTGATCATGATGAAGTTCGTAGTTCTTACCACTAAGAAATATGATGTCAAGACTGTAGTAAGTATGAATCCGATTATGGTTGATGGAACCGGAATGTGTGGATGCTGCAGACTTACTGTAGGAGGAGAGACTAAATTCGCATGTGTTGACGGACCGGATTTTGACGGCTTCCTTGTTGATTTTGACGAAGCCATGGCAAGAGGCGGTATATATAAAGAATTCGAGAAGAAGGCCAGAGAAGAAACTTGTAACCTTCTTAATAAGGAGGTGCAGTAATTATGCCTAATATGAGAATGGATAAGAATCCAATGCCTTCACAGGAACCGGAAGTAAGAAATAAGAACTTTAAAGAGGTTGCTCTCGGATATACTAAAGAGCAGGCTATAGATGAGGCAAAGAGATGTCTCAATTGCAAGAACAGACCATGTACCGGTGGGTGCCCTGTTTCCATAGCAATCCCTGATTTTATAGCGAAGGTTGCAGAAGGGGAGTTTGAAGAAGCGTACAAGATCATAACTCAGTCATCATCACTTCCTGCAGTCTGCGGCCGTGTATGTCCGCAGGAGTCACAGTGTGAGTCTAAGTGTGTCCGCGGAATCAAGGGAGAGCCTGTTGCCATAGGACGTCTCGAAAGATTTGTTGCGGATTACCACAATTTAAACAGTACCGAGAAGGCTGTACCTGTAGCACCTAACGGTCATAAATGTGCAGTAATCGGTTCAGGTCCTTCAGGTCTTGCCTGTGCATCTGATCTTGCAAAACTCGGATATGATGTAACCATATATGAAGCACTTCATACGGCAGGAGGAGTTCTTGCCTATGGAATTCCTGAGTTCCGACTTCCTAAATCCATCGTTGAAAAGGAAGTTAATGGCCTTAAGGATATGGGTGTTAAGATAGAAACAAATGTAGTCATCGGTAGAACCATTACAGTAGACGAGCTGTTTGACGAGTACGGTTTTGAGGCAGTATTTATCGGTTCCGGTGCCGGTCTTCCGAGATTCATGAGAATTCCGGGTGAAAACCTAAACGGTGTTTATTCCGCAAATGAGTTCCTTACAAGAATCAATCTTATGAAAGCTTATAAAGAGGATTCGAAGACACCTATAGCACATCCGAAAAAGGCAGTAATAGTCGGTGGTGGAAATGTTGCCATGGATGCTGCCCGTTCTGCTAAGCGTCTGGGAGCTGATGTAACCATCGTCTACAGACGTTCAATGGAAGAACTTCCTGCCCGTAAGGAGGAGGTTGAACACGCTATGGAGGAAGGCATTGTATTTGCTCTTCTCAATAATCCGGTTGAGGTTATCGGCGACGAGAATGGACATGTTAAAGCTGTAAAAGTTGAAAAAATGGAGCTTTCCGAGCCGGATGAATCAGGACGTCGTAAGCCTGTACCTACAGGGGAGTTCAGTGAAATTGCAGCAGATGCATTTATTGTATCCATTGGAACATCACCTAATCCTCTTATCAAAGACACAACAGAAGGTCTTGATACTCAGAAGTTCGGCGGAATTATTGCTGACGAGGATGGCGTAACTTCAAAACCGGGCGTATTTGCCGGCGGAGATGCGGTAACAGGTGCAGCAACGGTTATTCTTGCCATGGGAGCAGGTAAAAAGGCTGCGGCTGCAATGGATAAGTATATTAAGAGCAAATAATAAAACGGCTTGATATCAGATAGTGCAAGATAATTGACCAGCCTCTGAGATGACGAAAATCATTTCAGAGGCTGAATCAAGATTAAAGGATAACACTCTATGGCTGAGAAGAATAGCAAAAGTTCAGAAGGAGTAATGAAAGCGGCGGGAATTTTGATTGTGATGAATTTCCTTGCCAGCATTCTGGGATATGCCAGACAGATAGTTATATCGTCATCATTTGGATTTGGTATAGATTCAGATGCTTATTATGCTGCATTTACTATACCTGATCTTATTTATAATGTTTTGGTAGGCGGTGGCCTCAGCTCGGCATTTATTCCTGTATTCAGTTCGTATCTGGCTGACAATAATGAAGATGAAGGCTTCAGAATGGCCAGCACCATTCTGAATATTGTAGCGCTTGTTTCGGGTATAGCGTCTCTTATAGGATTAATATTTGCGCCTCAGCTGCTTCCTTTCATAGTCAATTTTTCGAAGGGCGGCCAGCCTTTCTTCGATCTGACCGTAAGACTTACCAGAATCATGTTCTTCCAGAGCTTTTTCATGTGCCTTACGGGCATATGTATGGGAATACTGCAGTCGTATAAGGACTTTGCTCCGCCCTCAATCGGTTCGGTTGTATATAATCTTGTGATCATCGTTGTGGGAGTTGTACTTTTAAAACTCGGCATGGGTATCACGGGCTTTTCAATCGGCGTTGTTGTGGGTGCGGCTGTACATCTCAGTATTCAGCTTATATTTATAAAAAAGAGAAAATTTATTTATTACCGGATAATAGATCTGGAAAATACGGGAGTGTCAAAATTCTTTCATTTGTTCTGGCCAATGCTGCTGGGAATATCGGTGAGTCAGATTAATACAGTGGTAAATAAATACTTTGGTTCGGGCCAGGGAAAAAGTGTTCTTTCTGCTATGCAGAATGCCATAAGCATTCAGCAGCTCCCTATCAATATGTTTGGATTTTCAATAGCATTATCTGTATTTCCGACTATGGTAGAGCATTTCAGCCAGGGGGAGATCGGACTTTATAAGAAGGATTTTTCGATGGCAGTAAGAAATATGGTGTTCATAACACTTCCTGCAACCTTCGGACTTATAGCAGTAAGGGTTCCGCTGGTCAGAGCATTATATCTGCAAGGGAATTTTACAAATGCAGATGTGAAGATCCTGTCTACACTTCTGATATTCTATTGTGCGGGAATAACGGCATATTGCGTGAGACAGGTTCTGCTGCAGGGATTTTATTCTATTCAGATTACATCGATTCCTGTTGCTATCAATATCATTGTCCTTCTTCTCAATATTGTATTTTCATTTATATTTGTTAATATAATGGGAGCCAACGGGCTTGGGCTTGCATATTCTCTTGCGGGAGTATCCAGCATGTGTATGCTTGCATTTATGCTTCGTACAAAGGTGGGAAGACTGCGGGGACGTGAGATTCTGGTTTCCGTATCGAAGATATTTATTGCCTGCGTTATAATGTATGTGGCAATATTCCTGACACGTGTATTATTGGAAGGTGCACTGTCATTTCCGATTGACAAAAAGATAGGTCAGCTTACAGAACTTGTTATTCTTATAGTTGCAGGTATAATAGTATATTTAATTGCTGCGGTGCTGCTTAAGATGCGAGAGCTGAAAACGGCACTGGCACTTATACTTAAAAAGCTTGGCAGAAGAAAATAGAGATTATCGAATAGGGAGGGATTATGTACAAGGAATTACCTAAGCTGGTTATGTTTCGCGAACTTGGCAGAGACAGTATTATCATCAAATTGAGCGAGATAATTAAAGATTTTGACGCTGGAGCATATGATAAAGCGGATCTGATTAGCAGGATATATGAGCAAATCCATGAACTCCTGAAAATTGCCACAAATTACGGATTTGATAAAAATCTCTGGCATGATTATATTACTTTTGTACTTATGACAAATGAGAACCCGTTTTCTCTTACCTGTGAGAGACAGGGAGGAAGTTCGGGAAGCGTAAATGCTTTTGCCATAAGGGATATGCTCATATTTAACAGACTGTTTAATTATGATTTCAGCAGATTGGAAAAGGCTCTTGCCATTGACTGTTTCTCGACTATCACCAAGTATAAGTCGATTCGCAAGAGACAGCAGGTATATAACAGAGGAGTAAGTAAACGTATCAGAGAACTGAGCGACAGAATCTACCTTAACCTTGAAGAGGTAAAGGAAGGAATAAATGTTGATATAGACCGTTATGATGAGGATGATGCCGAGGATGTGGCTGCAGTAAGAACCCTTAAGCTTGTAACGGATTTTTATAAGAATTACGGTGTCGGAATGATCGGACTGAATAAGGCATTCCGTACTGTGGCTGCCCGTGATATTTCCAAGGAGGACAATTTCTCCAGAAGCGGGGACAGCGCATCCTGGAATACATATTATGGTGAAGACATTCAGTTTATTCCAATCAATAATACTGATGAGATTCATCTGTCAGACCTTATCGGATATGACATCCAGAAGAAGAAGCTGAGAGATAATACGGAAGCGTTTCTTGCGGGAAAACCTGCAAATAATGTGCTTTTGTTCGGTGATGCCGGTACAGGCAAGTCAACCAGTATAAAGGCTCTTATAACAGAGTATTATAAGGACGGACTCAGAATGATCGAGCTGTACAAACATCAGATGAAGGATCTGTCAGCCATCATTTCCAGTATAAAGAGCAGAAATTATAAATTCATTATATATATGGATGATCTGTCTTTTGAAGAAGATGAGACAGAATATAAATATCTGAAAGCGGTTATCGAAGGCGGACTTGAGACAAGGCCGGACAATGTCCTTATCTATGCGACCTCAAACAGAAGAAATATAATTCGGGAAACATGGAATGACATAAATGATATCCAGCTTGATAAACATCATTCCGATACACTTCAGGAAAAATTGTCTCTGGTAAGCCGTTTTGGTATGACTATAGGTTATATCAGACCAAATAAAAAAGAGTTTGAGGCTATAGTTAAAGGGCTTGCGGAGAGATATCCGTCAATTAATCTGAGTGAGGAAGAGCTTTTAGCTGAGGCTACAAAGTGGGAAGTTTCCCACGGCGGTATGTCAGGCCGCGTTGCACAGCAGTTTATTGATTATTTAGTTGCTATTCATAGTATGCAGGCTGATGGCAAGGGGACCATATGACCAAAAAACAACATGCAGAGCAGATTTGTAATATTCTGAATAAGGAATACGGTACCGATCTCAGGTGCTATCTTGAGTATGATCATGAAAAACCATGGCAGCTCCTTATAGCTACCATACTCTCGGCACAATGTACCGATGAAAGAGTAAATATGGTCACTGCAGATCTTTTTAAAAAATATAAAACGCTTCAGGATATAGCCGGAGCCGATCTTAAGGAATTTGAGAAGGATATTTATTCCACAGGCTTTTATCATAATAAAGCCAAGAATATAATTGCCTGCGCGGGAGCCCTGATAGAAAGATATAACGGTGAAGTGCCATCGGATATAGATGAACTCGTATCGCTGCCCGGAGTCGGGAGAAAGACAGCGAATGTTATCCGCGGAAATATATACGGAATAAGCTCCATTGTGGTTGATACTCATGTAAAAAGGATATCCCGTCTGCTGGGTCTGACAGAAGAGACAGATCCTATTAAGATTGAATTAAAATTAATGGAAATCCTTCCAAAAGAGCAATGGATATTATATAATTTCCAGGTTATAGCCCATGGCCGGAAGATATGTATTGCCGGAAGGCCTAAATGTAGCAGCTGTGTACTGAACAGTATATGTAAATCGTATAAAGAGAAAAAACAATGATACATATATAAAAAGGGAGAGAAAAAATGATCGATTTCAGTAAGAAGAAAACAAAGAGTCAGAAATTGGTAGTAGGAATCATTTGTGTACTTATAGTATTTGGAATGGTGGCAGGACTTTTATTTGCGGCTTTATAAATTTACCCATGGTAAATGGTGGTTTATGTAAATAGGAGGCGGTTATGAGATTTTTGAAGACCGGAGCGGCGCTGGTTCTTGCGGCAGCTCTTGCAATAGGAAATACATTTCCCGTAAGAGCGGATGCCACAGAGACAGATGCCACAGGAACAAATGCAGTAGATGACAGAGGTGTAGCCTCAGAATATAAGGCATTGATCCATAGCAATATTTTTATAGACGGAGTGGATGTTTCAGGTCTCAGTTATGAAGAAGCATTGGAAAAACTGGGCGGAAATGTTGATGAAAAGGCGGATTTAGCTGTAAATCTGAGCAGCTCCTACGGAGACATTTCCACAACTCTGGGAGAACTGGGATATAGCAGCGATGCACCGGAAGTTGTTGAAGAAGCTCTCAGTTATGCCAATGCCGGAAATATCCTGAAGAGATATAAAGAAGAAAAAGAACTTGAAATAAATCCTGTTCAGCTGACAACAACAAGGAGCATCAGTGAATCGCGCCTTGATACTATAATTGATGATAATATCGGAGCGGCGCTTGCCCAGGATGCTGAATATAATCTTGCAAAGCATGATGACGGTACGGTATCGGTTACCATGGGCGGAGGAAATGCACTGGCCGATGTACAGGCAACTGCAGAGATTATTAACGGTAAGCTGAACGATAACTGGGACGGCGGACAGATCAGCACTGACGTTGTGATCAGCAGCGAAAATGATGAGAAACAGGCCGAGGTGGCTGAGATAAGGGATCTTCTGGGATCCTTTACAACTGACTATAACGGACCTTCGGGACGTATGGCTAATATTGAGAGAGCTACATATTTTATCAATGGCAAGGTTCTCTTCCCGGGTGATCAGTTGTCTGTTCATGCAACAATATCACCGATTACTACTGATAATGGGTACTATAATGCCCATGTATATGTAGGAAATCAGGTGCAGGAGGGTGTTGGCGGCGGCGTATGTCAGGTTGCAACTACTCTTTATAATGCAGCTCTCAGAGCGGAAATAGAAATTGTTCAGAGAAATAACCATAGTCTTACGGTATCCTATGTTCCTGCATCCTATGATGCGGCAATAGCCGGAGGAGTACTTGACCTTAAAATAAAAAATAATCAGGATACTCCGATCTATATAGAAGGAATATGCTCCGGAGGACAGCTTACATATAATATCTGGGGAAAGGAAACAAGACCTTCAAACAGGACAATAGAATTTGAAAATGTTATAACCGGATCATGGGGGCCGGGAGAACCCGAATATATTGAGAATCCCGATCTTGAACCGGGTGAGGAAAGACAGGTTTCAAAGGGTTCTGACGGACTATCTGCCGAACTTTGGAAATATGTTTATGTTGACGGTGTGAAGACTGATTCCATATGCATAAATTCAAGCAGCTATCTTCCGGTTAAGGCAAAGATAGAGAGAAATTCGGCAGAACCTGAGGAAGAAGATGAAGAAGAATCGGAAGAATCATCCGAACCTGAAAGTGAACCTGAACCGGCACCTGAGCCCGCGCCCGAACCTGCACCGGAACCTGCACCGGAACCAACGCCTGAACCGGCACCTGAGCCCGCACCGGAACCGACGCCTGAACCGGTACCTGAGCCCGCGCCTGCACCGGAAGATCAGCCGGAAGTAGTAGAGGAGTAAATCATGCCAAAGGGAACTATCTCTGCAAATCATTTGAGCAGAAGTATAATTCGTCATGTGGTAAAAAAGAAAAGTGGTATATTTCGCGGAGCGGGATATGACTATCAGGCTGTTGAAGGACGGAAGGTACTGATAACCGCCGGTGGTTTCGCAGATGAAAGTACAGCCCGGGGGATGACACCGGGAGAACTGGCAGAAATAATAGCGGAGAATAACCTCGCAACATCGGGAGCAGTTCCCGAATATATGAATATATATATCACTGCGGGAGAAAAGTGCAGTGAGGAAAAGCTGAGAAAAGAAATGTCACGAATGACTGACATTTCATCAGCAAGAAATATAAGTATAATCGGTGGAAATACCGCATATAGCGGTGATAATGATTCCTACAGTGTGACAGTCAGTCTGATGGGATTTATGAACCAAAAGGACGTTGAAGATGAAAATCCCGAAGGTGCAAGCTGCGCTATTGACTATAAGCGTGAGGCAAGACCCGGAGACAGGGTACTGATATCCGGTTATGCCGGTCATTTTGGAGCCACTATGCTTATAAGACAGTATAGAGAGCAGCTCCGAGAGAGGTTTTCAGAGGTGTATCTGGATAATGCACTTATGAAGGATGATTTGTTCAGAATAAATCCCGAAAGAGGTATGTACCTTATTCATGATACAAGCTATGGGGGAATCTACAGAACCCTTTATGATATAGCTGAGTGGACCGGAATGGGTATCAGGATATGTCATGAAAATATTTCTGTCAGGCAGGATACGATTGAAGTATGCGAGTACCTGAAAATCAATCCGTATATGCTTATGGGAATAGGAAGCTATGCAGGCATATGTCATGCTGAGGAGCTTGATAAGATAAAGGCTTCTGCTGCATATAAAGACGGACTGATAGTGGATGTGGGAGAACTTACCGATA
>CAMOCO010000046.1 GCA_946610715.1 uncultured Clostridia bacterium
TGTATAGGTTCCGGCTTCATCTCAGACCTTAGATTCTGTACGGGCTCTGTCTCCGGCTTTGATACAGTTTTCCTCTGAGGCATCCTCTCAGACTCAGGTATCGGTTTATAAATATTCTGGGTCTGCCCGTAATCCGCTTCGGCATCCGGTATCAGTTCATTTTGCTGAAGCGTATCCCTCACAGCATGAAATACTGCGTGGAACAATTGCTTTTCATTATCATATCTGAATTCAAGTTTAGCCGGATGGATATTCACATCACAACTTGTCGGATTCACCTCAAGGAAAAGCACCGTAAATGGAAATCTATGCTGCATAACATAGGTCTTATAAGCTTCCTCAATGGCTTTATTTATCACCTGACTCTTGATATATCTTTTATTGACAAAATAATTTTCAAAACTTCTGTTACCCTTTGACAGGAAAGGTTTTCCTATAAATCCGGTTATATGAATGCTTTCATAGGTATAATCCACCGGAAGAAGCGACTTCGTTATGTCACTTCCGTAAAGTGCATATATAGTCTCCTTCAATCTACCGTCACCGGTCGTGCTGATCAAATTCCTGCCGTTTGAAATAAGCCTGAATGAAATCTCCGGATGTGAAAGAGCCATATGATTTACCAGATCGGAAATGTACGCTCCCTCGGTCATTGATGTTTTAAGGAACTTAAGTCTGGCAGGTGTATTATAGAAAATATTTCTGGCGATAATGGTTGTTCCGTCAGGAGCGCCTATCTCTGTAAGCTCTTCTTCCTTTCCGCCGTTTATAACATATTTAACACCTGTCATACTATCTCTTGTCTTGGTTATCATTTCAGTCTCGGTTACAGCCGCAATTGTCGAAAGGGCTTCTCCTCTGAATCCCAGAGTTCCTATTCCTATAAGGTCATCAGCTGTTTCAAGTTTGCTTGTGGCATGTGCCATATAAGCTTTACGAACCTCATCCTTTTCGATTCCGCACCCATTATCGGTGACTCTTATCATTGAGATTCCGCCATCCTTTATCTCAATGGTAATTTTAGCGGCTCCCGCATCAACGGAGTTTTCCACCAGTTCTTTAACTATGGACAGAGGTCGTTCAATCACTTCTCCCGCTGCAATCTTATCTATTGTTGACTGTTCGAGTACCTTTATCATTTTATAAGCTCCATTACAAGTTTTGTATTCTAAGTATAATCGGTAAATCTACTTTGAGGACAGCCTGTCCTTCAGTTCCTGCAGATACAGCATAGCTTTTACCGGAGTCATATTGTTCAGATCCAGGGCTCTCAGCTCTGCTGTTACACTCATATCCTCCTGAGATGCAAACAGGCTCAGCTGCCCGTCATCCTTTTTCTCATCCTTTTTCTTATGAGTATTTACTATATCAATATTCTTTGCCTTACCGGTAATATCCTCATCAACCAGAAAATCTGAAATTTCTCTGGCTCGGTCTATTACAGTATCGGGAATTCCTGCAAGCTTTGCCACTTCAATTCCGTAAGATCTGTCTGCACCGCCGCGGATAATCTTCCGCAGGAATACAAGATGGTCACCTTCCTGTTTAATGGCAATGCAATAATTATTTACACTGGACAGCTTTCCTTCCAGCTCCGTAAGCTCATGATAATGAGTGGCGAAAAGGGTTTTGGCACCAACACTTGATTTATCAGCTATATATTCTACCACTGCCCATGCTATGGAAAGACCGTCAAAGGTAGATGTACCTCTGCCAATTTCATCCATTATGATAAGGGATCTTGCAGTGGCATTTCTCAAAATGTTGGCAACCTCACTCATTTCAACCATAAATGTTGACTGCCCCTGAGCCAGATCGTCACTGGCACCGACTCTGGTAAATATCCTGTCTGAAATGGCAATATCAGCATAATCCGCCGGCACAAAGCAGCCCATCTGAGCCATAAAGCATATTAGCGCTGTCTGCCTCATATAAGTGGATTTACCTGCCATATTCGGACCTGTAATAATACTGATACGATTTGCCTGATTATCCAGATATGTATCATTTGGAATAAATGAATCGTCACCCATAAGTTTTTCAACTACCGGATGTCTTCCGCCCTTAATATCTATGACACCGTTTTCATTGAGATGAGGTCTCACATAGTTATTGTTCATGGATACATAGGAAAGTGATGCAAGAACATCCATAAGGGCAATCTGCTTTGCGGATTTCTGGACTCTGATTATTCTGGATTCCAGAAAATCTCTCAATTTGCAGAATTCTTCATATTCAACAGAATACAGCTTATCCTCTGCTCCCAGAATCTCATCGGACATACGGCTTAGTTCATCGGTAGTAAATCTCTCAGCATTTGTAAGAGTCTGCTTCCTGATGAAATAATCCGGAACCATGTCTTTAAATGAGTTGGTAACTTCAAAGAAATAACCGAATACATGATTATATTTGATCTTAAGATTCTTGATTCCCGTAGCTTCCTTTTCCCTTGCCTCAATTTCGGCAAGCAGTGCCTTGGAATTAGTTTTCTTATTCTTCAGATCGTCGATTACCGAACTGTAACCATCCTTAAAAATGCCGCCTTCCTTAACGGTAAGAGGCGCATCATCATCAATCGCTCTAAGCAGCAGTTCATATATATCATCAAGTGTATCAAAACTTTCATACATCTCTTTAAATATATCGCCGCTTAATTCATTCAGAATATTTTTTATGTATGGCAGGTAGTAGATAGACGTTCTGAAGCTTATAAGGTCTCTCGGGTTTGCTGTTTTCATGGCAATTCTTGACATGAGCCTTTCGAGATCATATACGGAATTCAGGTATTCCCTCATTTCATCCCTGCATATAACATTTATATTCAGTGAATCAATTGCATCATATCTTTTTTCAATCTCGGAAATGCTGAGAAGAGGCATATCGACAAAATTCTTCAAAAGCCTTGATCCCATAGCGGTTCTGGTTTTATCAAGTATCCATACCAGAGAACCTCTCTTGGTTTTATCCCTCATGGTTTCAAGAAGCTCGAGATTCCTTTTGGTCGAGGAATCAACTATCATATATTCACTTATAAAATAAATATCTATATGATTGATCTGATTCAGCAGATCCATCTGGGTTTCCAGAAGATACTGAAGAAGCGCTCCTGAAGCAATAACCGCATGAGGATAGTCCTTCAGACCCAGTCCTTCCATGCTGCTTACCTTCATCTGCTTAAGGATCTTCTCACTGCATATGCCTGCGTCATAATATCTGCTATTTACAGGGCTCTCAACCATTCCGGTTCTTTTCTTTATATCTTCATAAGCGGCGGTAAAATTCCTTCCGGGATCCGTATCCATCTTAATTATTATCTCACTGGGATTAAATCTTACAATCTCATCGATTATCTTGGAGGGATCATTTACCTGGGTAGTGGAAAAGCTTCCCGTTGAAATATCAGAAACGGCGATGCCGTAAGTACCGTTTGAGCCGTAAACCGACATAATGTAATTATTGCTGTCATCAGAAACCGCATCCCCCGACATAGCTGTACCGGGAGTGACTATACGAATTACCTTTCGTTCAACCAGCCCCTTCGCCTCTTTCGGATCCTGCACCTGCTCGCAGATTGCAACTCTGTAACCTAGCTTTACCAGTCTTCCGATATATGTATCTGCCGCATGATAAGGAATTCCACACATGGGAGCCCTTTCATCCAGACCGCAGTCCTTGCCTGTAAGGGTTAGTTCAAGCTCCTTAGACACAAGAATCGCATCATCAAAAAACATTTCGTAAAAATCACCAAGTCTGTAAAACATTATGCAGCCTTCATTTTCGTCTTTCATCTGCAGATAATGCTTCATCATCGGTGATAATCTGTCTCTGTCAATCATCTGTCTCACCTAAATAATAGAATCCTCTGGATTCATTTAATCTGACTTTTCTGATACTTCCGATCATACTGCTGTCGCCCGGAAAATGTACCAGTATATTGTTACTCATCCTTCCCGTTACATATCCATCCAGATGAGTATTTATATCCTCCACAAGCACTTCATGAACCTGTCCCTCGAAGCGTCCCGAGCTTTCGGCAGTAACCTCATGAACCAGAGATAAAACTCTCTGGAATCTTTCATTTACAAGGCTTTCCGGTAACTGCTCCCACTCAGCAGCAGGTGTTCCTGTCCTTCTTGAATAGATAAATGTAAATACCTGATCGAATTTTGCATATTTTATAACATCCATCGTATCCTGAATATCTTCTTCGGTTTCTCCCGGAAATCCGATCATTACATCAGTTGAAAGTGATATATCAGGAACTGCCGCGCGTATTTTATCCACCAGCTCAAGATACTGCTCTTTGGTATAGTGGCGATTCATCTTCTTTAGAAGCTGAGTGGAACCTGTCTGTACGGGAAGATGAAGCTGATGGCATATCTTTGGATTATCCTTCATTACGGAGATAAGCTTATCCGAAAGATCCTTGGGATGGCTTGTCATAAATCTTACTCTCTTTATACCATCTATCTTACATACATCACTTAAAAGTTCCGGAAATCCATATTCCGGATTATTCGAGATTATCTCGCTGTCACCCATAAAATTAACGCCGTAAGAATTAACATTCTGTCCCAGCAGCATGATTTCTATCATGCCACTTGCCGCAAGATCCCTTACTTCACTTAGTATATCTTCGGGAACGCGGCTTCTCTCACGCCCTCTTACATAGGGAACGATACAATAAGTACAGAAGTTATTGCATCCGTACATTATATTGACTCCCGACTTAAAGCTGTACTTTTTCTTTTCGGGAAGTCTCTCCACGTTTACGGTAGGCTCGGAAGGAACCTCGATAACACGGTCATCACCATAAATCCTTTCATACAGGAGTTCAGCCATTTTATAAAAATTAAATGTACCGAAAATAATATCTACATAGGGATAAGACTCCTTTATATGCTGTACTATCTCCGGCTGCTGCATCATACATCCGCATATACCGATATATCTTATAATGCCCTGTTCCTTTTTCTTCTTCAGATTTCCAAGATGCCCGTAAAGCTTCTGATTCGCATTTTCTCTGACTGTACAGGTATTAAAGATAACAAAATCCGCATCTTCATTTTCGGATTCGGTAAATCCGATGGTTTCAAGGATTCCCGAAAGCTTTTCGGAATCTCTGGCATTCATCTGACACCCAAAGGTTTCAACATGATATGTAGGTTTTTTACCATTATCATTTATATAAGTCTCAACAAAATCATGACATTTATCCATGAAATAATTTTGTCTGTCCGGTTCTTTTTCCGGAACACTAAAACTGTAATCCATCGTTAACTCCAATAAAATATTATCTGATCATTCTTAATCAACATTTATTTCTTCAAGCTCATCCATCCATACCTGATTTGATGCATCACTTGGCATTCTCCAGTCTCCTCTCGGCGAAAGGGATATGGTTCCTACCTTAACTCCATCAGGCATGCAGCTTCTCTTAAACTGTTGCGAGAAGAATCTTCTGTAGAACATTGTCAACCATTTCTTTATTTCCGCTGCCGTATAATCATCCTTAAATGCTTTTCTTGCAAGGAAATATACCTTTTGTGGACTGAAGCCGAATCTGATAACATAATATAAGAAGAAGTCATGTAATTCATAAGGGCCTACGCTGTCTTCAGTCTTCTGAACTATCTCACCATTTTCATCAGGCGGAAGGAGCTCCGGACTGATAGGCGTATCAAGTATATCTCTCAGAACCTTGCTTGCTCCGGGGAAAATGTCATTTTCTGCAACGCTGTCTATCATCCATCTTACAAGTGTTTTTGGAATGCTGCCATTAACACCGTACATAGACATCTGATCACCGTTATAGGTACACCATCCAAGCATAAGCTCAGAAAGGTCACCTGTACCTACCACAAGACCGTTACACTGATTTGCGTAGTCCATCAGCACCTGAGTTCTTTCACGTGCCTGGGCGTTTTCATAGGTAACATCCTTCACGTCCGGGTCATGACCTATATCCTTCAAATGCCCGATACATGCCTCTTTTATATCAATAACAATAGGTTCTGCCCCAAGGCACTTTATAAGCTCAATTGAATTATTGTAAGTTCTGTCAGTGGTTCCGAATGCCGGCATAGTTATTGCCACCAGATCCGCTGCCGGTCTTCCAAGCTGCCTTAAAGCCTTTGCAGAGACAAGAAGCGCAAGTGTCGAATCCATACCTCCGGAAACGCCTATAACCGGCTTTGATCCCGTAATGCTGAGTCTCTTAACCAGTCCGCCGACCTGCATATCAAATATCTCATTACATCTTTTAAGTCTCTTTGTTTTACTTGAAGGTATAAACGGATGCTTTCTGGCAATGATATATGCTCCGTTTGATTCGGGAATGCTTATATCATTCAGGCTTATATACATTACATCCGAAAGCTTCGATCTGTAAATCTTCCTTGCATCGCCGAAAGTTGTATTCTTCATCCTGTCAGCTTTAATCCTGCCAATATCCATATCTGCAACAAGCATATAATCGGATGCTATGAAATCCTTATTCTCATTAAGGATATTTCCGTATTCCGCAATAATACTCTGTCCTGAGAATATTACATCCTGAGTAGACTCATCACATCCTGCTGAAACATAGATATATTCGCATATATTCGCAGAGCTGAGATGCTTGATAAGCTCTCTTCTGTATTCACGCTTTCCTATAACCTCATTGCTTGCGGATATATTTACAATGACCTCTGCTCCTGCAAGAGTCATCCATGATCCCGGTGTAACCGGTCCCCATGCATCCTCACAGATTTCGATACCAAGCTTAACGCCACCGAGATCATAAACTATGGCATTTCCAACAGGGATACTGTAATCGCCGATTTCCGGGATATATACATTATCAGTATCAAGTTCAGCTGCTGAGGTGAACCATCTCTTCTCATAAAACTCATTATAGTTCGGAAGCATTGTTTTTACTGTAATTCCGATCACAGTTCCGTTCACGATCACATAGGCACCGTTATAAAGTCTGTTATTTATTACAACAGGAGCACCAAGAATAACCGCCTGAGTAGTGTTCTCTGTAGCTCTAACAATATTTGCAACGGATTTAACAGAAGCCTCAAGAAGCGGGCTCTGGAAAAACAGATCCTGACATGTATATCCTGTCACAGCAAGCTCCGGAAAGGCAATTATCCCTGCCTCATAACCCTTCGCTTCTTCGAGCTTCTCAAGTATTTTTTTCTCATTAAATGCTACATTTCCCACCGATAACTCCGGTACACATGCAGCTGCCCTGTAAAAATCAAACATATAACACCTCCTGGTTTTAAACTTCCGGTTATGATTATTTCCTACTCGGGACGAGACTGAAGATCAAGACTGAGCCCTGCCAGATAATTCACCAGCGCTCCTCCGGAAGGCTTTATAAAATATTCATCCTCAAGTTCCATATATTTTATATTTTTAGGGTGTCCCTCGGATACCCTGTCAATAAAATATTTCAGATCGGCAAAGGGCATGTAATATATATCATTTCTCATGGTAAAATGGATCAGAAGAAATGATACTCCGCCCTGTTTTTCAAATTCCTCCATAAATTTAAACTGATGCTCGTGGATATTCTGAAGAGAAAATGTATCTGTTTTACATTCTTTTGCATCAAAACATACAGGAACACTTTGAACCACTCCGATATAATCAACAGTTGAGTCCTTCTCAAAATATGCTTCGGTTATAATCTTCCTGGAAGAATCAAAATGAAGCGGCGTTATCGGAGTCGGAATCTTCTGAACAAGCGCCAGACCTTTTTTTCTGTAATATTCATTTGTATTATTGATAAGGTCCTCAAAGGTAGAACCTCTGAGTCCCCTGGAATTCCATGTTGCCATTTTAATCCTTCAATATTTACTTATGCTATGTTAAATCAAAATATCTGCTCATATCTTCGGGAAGCTCAGCCGTAAAGGTCTCAGTCTCACTTATCATCAATTTATATGAATGAAGCAGCTGTCTTTTAGGTCGCGGTTTAAGATTTCTATCCCTGTCTTTATCACCGTATTTAATATCCCCACAGATGGGAAAACCCAGATATTTAAGCGATGCTCTTATCTGATGTGACTTTCCGGTATAAAGCACAGCTTCCACAAGAGAAATATCAAATTGACTGTTGTAACGGATAAATCTGAATCCGGTTTTAATTATATCCTGAGACAGTTTACTATCAATTTCGGAAACCGTTACGATATTCTTTTCCCTGTCCTTTTTGTACCTTAATTCTATGATTCCGTTTTTATCAAATCTTCCGTGAACTATGGCAAGATATGTTTTTATAACATCCCGGCCGCTGATTTTTTCAGAAAGATATTTCAGCCCCGTAAGGGTTATTCCAGCAGTTATAATTCCGCTGGTATTTCTATCCAGCCTGTTGCAGATTGAAGGTCTGAAAGTTTCAAGAGACTCTGCACTGACACTTCCTTTACGTAGAAGAAAGTCGATAATCGCTTCATTTATACTATAATCAGATGCTTCTGCCTTTTGAGACAGTATTCCTGCAGGTTTATTAAGTATCAGATAATCCTTTGTTTCTTCGATTATCATTTCCCTGATTGGAATTACAGCATTATCCGATCTGACAGGAGCACCACCGGAAGAATGTAACTTCGATATAGTATCATCACTTACATATATTTTTACTGTGTCACCGGCACATAAGATTTCTTCGCCGGTAGCCTTTTTATCATTCAGTAAAATATTCTTTTTTCTGAGCATCTTATATGTAAATGACTGGGGCGCTTTATCAAAATATCTGAAGCAGAGCTTTTTTAACTTTCTTTTTTCATTTTGTCCTGTAATCTTGATCTCTATCATTATTAAAATCCCGCATCAAGGAGCATGATTTTAAGTCTGCTGTCCTGATGTATTTCCTTACTTCCCGACACCAGCCTTCCCAGCTCTTTATCGAAGCTGCTCAGATTATCAACTATTGCGATTCTTATATTATCATCCGTTTCGGAAAAAGCCTGCCTGATATATTCTCTTGCCTCTTTTTGCTTATTATTATCCTTTGCCTCTGGATAATATACAGTCAGACTGTTATTTACTATGGCGCCGCAGGGAAAAAATTTTATATCCTCATCGGTAATTGAAATATCATAAAGCATTTCAATACCATATTTATCTGCGATTTTTTCGGTCTCTTCATATTCGGAATTATTCAGAGGCTTACATTTAAGCGCCAGAAGATATTGCACAAAATTCTTGGCAAAAGGAATTGACATTATGGCAGCCACTATAATAAAGAGAGTTCTTCGTGTCTGAAATACAATCAGACTAAATAAAACATCGGCAATTATAAATGCAAGACAGCTGAAAATGATCAGCAGCCTGATCTGTTTATATCTTTTTAAATGACCATAGTGGCCTTTATTTAAATTCTTTTTTTCTTTCATATAACATCACTCTTTCAAAGCCGGCATTTTTCAAGACATCAAACGCCAGCCGGGAAGATATTTATTCTTTATAAGTCCGCCTGCAGCCTTACCGAAGCCCAGGGGATAGCCGTCAACAGCGATCAGAATCCAGCCCTTATTTACATTTTTCGAATCAGAATATTCTATGGTCTCACCTTTCAGATATCTCATGACCCTTTCATCATCTGAAGAAAGATCAAGAACATTATCGAATTCCGATACCTTAAGATTCATGGCAAGCGCCTGACTGGGTTCAAATCTGTTCTTCTTTTCCTCACCCATCAAAAGCCCCCGTCTCAGAACATGAAGTCTTCCGTTTGAAGGACAGCCTTCGGGGATGTAATATACTCGTCCGTTCATATTTTCAAATCTATCGGATCTGAAATTTCTTGAAATGTGGGTCAGGAATTCTTTTAATTCTTCACTGATCTTAAATTTTCCCGGATAATAATCCGAAACGGAGGATGTAATACTCTCTTCGGAAAAGTCCTTGATAAGCGAAACAAAATGTCCCTCTCCCTTTATCTTGTAAGGAAAAAGGTGGGCCGTGTTTTCGAGTCCCGCATCCTTTGCATTTTCATATACCGACCATGCAGGATTTCCGGGAACGAAGCCATCATACATTTTTACGGGTATCAGTTTCAGATTATCATTTAACGATAAGAGATACATGACGCTGTCTTCATCTTCTTTTCCTGAAAATGTACAGGTGGAATACAGTATTACCCCGCCCGGCTTCAGCATCTTTACCGCCTCATTAAGTATTGACGCCTGGATTCCGGCAAAATAATCATTTCCGTTTCTCTCCCATGCAGTAACCATGGATGAGGATTTACGAAACATTCCTTCGCCCGAACACGGCGCATCGATAAGAATTTTATCAAAATAATGGTCATAGACCATAGCCAGTTTATCTGTGGATTCACATGTAACAAGTACATTTTCCGCACCGAACAATTCAAGATTCTTTATAAGTGCTTTTGCACGGGATGCACTTATATCATTTGACACAAGGTAGCCTGTTTTACCAAGACGTGCAAGAAGCTCCGTAGATTTACCTCCCGGAGCGGCACATATATCAAGTATCCTGTCACCCTTCTCTATAGGAAGCTCTGATGCCGGAACAAGAGCACTGGGTTCCTGAAGATAGTATAAACCCGCATAATAATAGGGATGTTTCGAGGGAGTACACTTCTCCTCATCATAATAGAAGCTGTTTGAACTCCATGGTACCGGTGTCAGTTTAAAGGGGGAAATCCTGAGGAATTCTTCCACACTGATTTTCAGAGTATTTACTCTGAGAGCATGGTACATAGGCTCTTCCAGAGATTCAATATATGAATCATACTCATCTCCGAGCATATTTTTCATTTGTTCTTTAAAACTATCCGGAAGTCTCATTTGATCCTCTAATTATCACTGTTTACAGGTTCATCATCAATATTTATTCTTGAATAAAGGAAATCATATTCCTTCTCAATCGCTTCATTATCAGGATATTCCGAATGAAGAGAATTGATTATATTAAATGCTTCGTTATATTTCATCTGCTTTTCCAGTATTACAGCTTCATTATACTTAAGCAGATATTCATATTCCGTATCACCGCTTTTATATCCGAGACTGATCATCTCAGATGCTTTATCATTTTCATCAATTCCCAGATAATATGACGAAAGCTCATATGCGACAAAGGAATTCATACTATACTTTGAGATATAGTTTTCAAATGCTGAAAGCATCTTCTCATCTTCGCCCAGCTTTCCGTAACATGCACCGAGATACATATAAAGACCGTCATTTCCGTTTGCCGCAAGCGGTTCAAGCTTTGCCGCCGCTGAAGCATAATCTTTGTCAGTGGAAAAACTCTTCATGGCATCTGCAAACGCGATTCTTTCATCTATAAATTCCTTATCGGAATATTCATCTTTTATATCGGTAAAAAGCGAAATTGCTCTGGCATAATCTTCACTCTTTAAAGCGCATTCTGCTATATATACTTTTGAGTCAAGATCCATCGAATCAGAAAACCATTGCTGCTCGGCAACAGATTCCTTTAGAAGCGCCTCTGCCTGCTGATAATTACCCTTTTCAAACTCCGCTATACCACGGTCTCTCAACTCTTCCTTGTCGGAGAAGCAGTTAATAATAAAGATAAAGGTGATAATTAGCACAAGCGTTGTAAATATAAGGCCCGAAATGGCAATCTGCCTCATTCTTTTAAGCTTTTTTTTGCTGATTCTTTTTTTACGGGTTCCCGACGGTTTTCTTCTTATTTCACCATTTTCTTCATAAACACTGTTTATGCTGTTTCTGTTATTTGTATTACTGTTTTCACTCATAATTATATTTCATTTGCCAGAGTCTTTTGGGCAAATCTCCATGAATCCTTACACATTCTTTCAAGATCATATTCAGCAACCCAGCCAAGCTCTTCTTTTGCTTTGGCAGGATCAGCATAACATGTTGCGATATCGCCGGGGCGACGGGGCTTAATAGAATATGGAATCTTTAGTCCGTTTGCTTTTTCAAATGCATGAACTATATCCAGCACGCTGTATCCTGTACCGGTACCGAGATTATATATATTTACTTCCGAACTGCTCATGACTTTTTCAACAGCACATAGATGACCCTTTGCAAGATCCGTAACATGAATATAATCTCTTACTCCGGTTCCGTCCGGTGTATCATAATCATCGCCGAATACTCCCAGCTCAGGAAGCTTTCCGAGCGCAACCTGCATGATATACGGCATAAGATTATTCGGAATACCGTTTGGAGATTCACCGATAAGCCCGCTTTCATCTGCTCCTATAGGATTAAAGTATCTGAGTAATACAACGGACCAGTCCTTGTCAGCGGTATGGAAATCCGTAAGTATCTGCTCGATCATATGTTTTGTCCATCCGTAAGGATTGGTACATATTCCCTTGGGGCACTCTTCCGTAATCGGAATAAATGCAGGATTTCCATATACTGTAGCAGATGATGAGAATATTATTCTCTTAACATTATATTTATTCATCAGCTTTGTCAGGTTCAGTGTACCGCCGATATTATTTTCATAATAGAAATGCGGTTTTGCAACTGACTCACCTACTGCCTTAAGACCAGCAAAATGAATCACACAGTCAATTTCATTTTCACGGAAAATCGGTTCCATCTCTTCAGGTTTAAGAAGATCAGCCTTATAAAACTTTACACTCTTTCCGGTTATTTCTTTAATCTTATCAAGGGTTTCAATTTTCGAATTATAAAGATTATCAAATACAATTACATTATGTCCCGCCTTTAGTAATTCAACTACGGTATGTGAACCGATATAACCTGTTCCTCCGGATACAAGTACATTCATTGGTTTTTCCTCCTGATTTATTTAATGTTATGACATAATTAATGCAGTTTATTATTTTGACATCGTAAATGCATTATGTTATTATAACAAAGATTTAAAATAAAAAAAACAGAATTCTAAATTATGCACGCCGGCATGTCGGAATTGGCAGACGAGGCAGACTCAAAATCTGTTGATGGCAACATCGTGTGGGTTCAAGTCCCACTGCCGGCA
>CAMOCO010000047.1 GCA_946610715.1 uncultured Clostridia bacterium
ACTATGACCTCTTGGTGGCATATTTTTCTGCTTCAATACTTCTACAAATATAAATCACAAATCAAAAACCGTAAATGCTATACCTTATCAAATAAAGAATTATCAAATGAATGGGATAAAACAGATAGAAAAACCACTTAAACTGCCGGCCTCTTTTACCGTTATATCTGAAAATCAGGAAGAATGCAACCAGTGCATTCAATTCACTTAGATTACAGAGCACAAGGGTTACAGCTGATGTGATAAAACAAAGCACTTTATTTTTTCTGAAAACATACATACAGAATATTACTATGGGGCCGAAAAAATTATAATCCGCATGGCCGAATCCCGCTATAAGTGACATTGCCGCAACCGCAAGTATCGCCCCCACTTTGGCTGCTGCAGGTGCATTTCTAAAATCTCTTTTGGTAATGGTATCCCATAGAAAAATACCCATCAGTCCCAGAAAGAGTCCCATATAGACATTATTGTATTCCGGATACAGCAGAGTCCTTCTGAAAGCAAGGTTAAACGGAATCTCAGATATAAGTCCGAATATCAGAAGATTTCTCATATACCCGAGTACACTTCTTGTATGTATATATCCCTCCACTATAAGGAAACAGAAAATCGGAAATGCCAGTCTGCCGACACCTCTGAGAAGAATATCCAGCTGATATATTCCATCAGGGTGATTCATGTCGAGTCTGTGTACCTTATAATAGCCCTTCTCAATGAGCACAGCCCCGATATGATCAATAAGCATGGTAATTACCGCCACCCATTTGAGGACACTTCCGGGTATGGTACCACCTTCATATTCATTTGTCATTTCAGCATTATCAGACATAATCACATAATCCTGCTGTATTTCTTAAATGTAATTATAAACAGTATTACGGAAAGGGTTGCCGCAAGATAATCCGTTACAGGCTGGGACATAGCCGCCATCCTTGCAGTATCAAATACATGTGTGAAAATATAAAGTACCGGAAGATAGATAAGCCCTTGTCTTGACATAGATAGAATAAGCGATGGAAGCATCTCACCTGTAGACTGTATCGCATTTATCATCACAAACAGAATTCCGATAACCGGTCCCGAAAGGACGTAGGTTCTTGAAAACTGCATTCCGTAATCAAAGGCATTCGGGTTATCCAAAAATACTGTTACCAGCGGTCCCGCAAATGTATAACATACAAATGTCATAATCAGACTGAGGAGAAATGCCACCTCCAGTGAAAACTTGAGCACAGCCAGATACCTTTCCTTCTTACGTGCACCGAAGCAAAATCCCAGCAGCGGCTGAACTCCCGACCCAAGACCGATGAGCAGCATAACCGTTATCATATTAACCTTCATGGCTACTCCCAGTCCCGCCACGGCCATATCACCATAGCCCTGCATAACATTATTTATAATTATATTTGATGTACTCATTAAAAGTGAATTAAGAGATGCGGGAATGCCTATGGCAAATACTCCTTTTGCAATTCCGTTTCCGCATCTGTAATCTCCGGGTTTTATAGACAGTATCGTCTTCTTTGAAACCATATGTATAAGATAAAAAAGCGCTGAGAAAACATTTCCCAGAACTGTGGCTATCGCCGCTCCGGCTACATACCACTTAAATCCCAGAATCATCACCGGATCGAGGATTATGTTAACTAAGTTGCCGATGATCACTCCTGCCATTGCTATATTCGCATGACCTTCGGCACGTATTATATTACTGAAAATATTACTGACAATAAGAAACGGAATTCCCAATGAGACTATTCTTAGATATTGTGCAGTATAACCCACGCTGTCCTCACTGGCACCCACTCCCCAGCTGATGGACTCTGCACACAGGAAAATAAGGAACATGGATATAACACCGATTACAATTCCCGTCCAGAAACAAAAGCTGGAAATCTTTTTTGCCCTGTCATAATCCCCTTCTCCCAGACTTCTGGAAATATATGAGGTTCCTCCGATTCCGAAGAGCATTCCTATACCCATAAATATGAGAAATACAGGCGTTGCAAGGGATACCGCTGCGAACATAAGAGCATTCTTGGTCTGACCTATAAAAAAAGCATCAGCCAGATTATACAAAAGCACCATTATCATGCTGATAATAGATGGAATTATATTTAAAATAACCGCCTTATGTACAGGCGCATTTCTGAAAATTTCAACATTCTTTTCGTTATTCATTTATCAGATAAATCCTTTTCATTATTTTTCCCCTGCCGCAAATCTCAAATGGCAAATTGTGCCCCTGAGCGACCTTATCTCATGTCTTCTCAGGGGCTTCATCACTTATGCCATCTATCGATTAAAACTTTTAAACCTTTATTATACGTTGATCACTGCTGTGAGTCCGAGTTCATCCTTGTTTGCCTCAAGAAGCGGCTTGATAACCTCATTGATATACTCCTCTGTCTGCTGCGGTGCACGGCCCACATAGAGAGAAGGCTCCATAAGGCTTTCCAGCTCTTCAAGGGTTCTTCCGAATGCAGGATCTGCTGCGATTCTCTGAAGGAGATCATTCTCCTTACCCTCACGCTTTACGACAGCGCCTGCCTCCATTGAATACTGTCTGATCTTCTCATGAAGTTCCTGACGGTCTCCGCCGGCCTTTGTAGCATCCATCATTATATTCTCAGTTGCCATGAAAGGAATCTCTTCCATGAACTTCTTATAGATAACCTTGTCATATACAACAAGTCCGTCAACGATATTGAGGTAGAGATCGAGAATTCCGTCAACAGCAAGGAAAGCTTCCGGAACAGATATTCTCTTGTTTGCCGAATCATCAAGTGTTCTCTCGAACCACTGTGTTGCCGCAGTGATTGCAGGATTAACGGCATCGCAGATTACATAGTTTGCAAGTGATGCTATACGCTCGCTTCTCATAGGATTTCTCTTATATGCCATGGCAGATGAACCGATCTGATTCTTCTCGAAAGGCTCTTCAATCTGCTTCAGGTGCTGAAGAAGTCTGATATCGTTAGAGAACTTATGAGCACTTTGGGCAATTCCCGCAAGTACATTCAGAACCCTTGAATCAACCTTACGTGAATATGTCTGACCTGATACAGGATATACATCATCGAAGCCCATCTTCTCCGCAATCATCTTATCCAGCTTCTTAACCTTCTCATGATCCCCGTTAAAGAGCTCAAGGAATGACGCCTGGGTACCTGTTGTACCCTTTGATCCGAGAAGCTTCTGCTGTGAGATCATATATTCAACATCCGAAAGATCCATATAGAGCTCATTCAGCCACAGAGTTGCTCTCTTACCTACAGTTGTAGGCTGTGCAGGCTGGAAGTGTGTAAATGCGATAGTAGGAAGATCCTTATATTCCATAGCAAACTTTGAGAGTTCATTTATAACATTAAGGAGTTTCTTTCTTACCAGCTTAAGTCCTTCCGTCATAATGATAACATCTGTATTGTCACCTACGTAGCAGCTTGTAGCTCCGAGGTGGATGATGCCTGCTGCCTTAGGACACTGATAGCCGTAAGTATGTACATGAGCCATAACATCATGACGAACCTTGGCCTCCTCAGCCCTTGCCATATCATAATCGATTTCTTCGCTGTGAGCCTTTAATTCATCGATCATCTCCTGTGTGATTCTAGGTTCTCCGTCCTCGCCCAGAAGATTCAGTTCCTTCTCAGCCTCGGCAAGTGCTATCCAAAGCTTACGCCATGTCTTAAACTTTTTGTCCGGTGAAAAGATATATTGCATTTCCTTACTTGCGTATCTCTCCGAAAGCGGACTTACATACTTATCCTGTGACATAATTTTTTCTCCTCTTATTTTATCTATAGATCAGGCTGATCAGATACATGAACTGACAAGCCGGTAATTACTGCATATATTCAGCTATGGCATCCTTCCAGTCCTTAAACCGGAAATCCGATGTCATTCTGAGCATCATATTATCCAGTACGGAATATGCAGGTCTTGCAGCAGGGGTCGGATATTCCTCGGTAGTTATATGCTTTACCCTGGTATCCTTACCGGCAAGCCTGAAGATTTCCTCAGTAAAATCGGCCCATGAGCAGTACCCCTCACAGGTTCCGTGGAAAATGCCGTAATTCTCAGTAGGCTCAAGAGCACGGATGCATCTTGCCAGCTCCATGGCACTTGTGGGAGATCCTATCTGATCGCCGACCACCGAAACCTCGTCTCTCGTTTCTGCAAGAGACAGCATGGTCTTAACAAAATTTTTACCATCCCCGTAAAGCCATGCCGTTCTGATAATGAAAAATTTGTCAGCAAATTGCTTAACCATCTCTTCACCGGCGTATTTGGTTCTTCCGTAAGCTCCGATCGGTTTCGGAGTGTCGAACTCTATATAAGGCTTTGTATTTGTTCCGTCGAAAACATAATCCGTTGAAACATGGATCAGCTTTGCACCTGCATGCTTCGCCGCAATGGCAAGATTTCTCGGACCTATGGCATTTATCTTATAGCACAGCTCCTCTGCTTCCTCCGCACCGTTTACATTCGTAAATGCGGCACAGTTAATGATCACATCCGGCTTTTTCTCATTGATAAAAGCCTTAACTGTCTCAATATCCGTGATATCCAGAGCTTCTACTCCCTCTACGCCCACATCTGTATTTATAAGAAGGACATCACCCTTCTCCACATCCTCGCTGTAAACCTGATTAATGGCACGACCCAGCTGACCGTTGCATCCGGTAACAAGAATCTTTCTCATACACCCTCCTATTATTCACAATGGGAATATAGTTTTTATTTATCATATTTCAGTCCCAGGGAATCATAATATCTGTCCATCTTCTCATCCGTTTCTCTGCTGAAGGCTTCTGTTGAATCCTTCTTGAAAAGTACTATGAGCGTCTGGAAAATCAGCTTGAAATCCATCCATGGACTGTATTCTTCAATATACATAAGGTCAAGTACCAGCTTGTCTCTCGGCGAAGTATTGTACTTGCCCGCAATCTGGGCATAACCCGTAATGCCCGCCTTAACTCTGAGACGATACTCGAATTCCGGAAGTTCATTGGTATAATTAAAAATATTTGCAAGCATCTCCGGTCTTGGTCCGACTACTGACATATCCCCCTTAAGAACATTTATAAACTGAGGAATCTCATCGATCCTGAAACGTCTGAGAACTTTACCCACCGGAGTAATTCTGTCATCATCCACCACCGACAGATAATTATCAACATTCTCCTTCATGGTTCTGAGCTTATAAACAGAAAATATCTTTCCGCCTCTGGTTGCTCTGTTCTGCTTAAAGAAAATGTCACCACCATCATAGAGCTTTACCGCCAGCGCGGATATAAGCAGTATTGGAGATGTCAGAATCAGGGCTATACCGGAAATGACAATATCCGACACTCTCTTGAAGAATTCCTGCTCCGCTTTAAGTCCGATGGATGATAACTGCAGGAATGACATATCATCAAGAAGTACATGAGTTGAATGGAGTTCAACCACATCCGCCATCATAGGATTGATATAAACATTCTTCATATTCTGATAGCAGTATTCCACTATTTCCGTACGTTCCTTAACCGGAACATCATAAATGAATATAGTATCGTACTTTGGAATTATCTCTTTCAGTTTCTCATTCTTATAAGAAACATTACATGCGATATTGTACTGAAGCCTGTACTTCTTTACACTTTTCGTAACCTCCTGAAGAGATCTTCTGGAAGATGTGATAATAAGACATTTCTCAGGATCACATATTTTGAAATACAGCCAATTTCCGAAATATGCCATAAAGGAAATGATGAGCACCTGGATCACTATTATAATAGGAATCAGCCATGGCTGCTCAATTATAAAATACGGATTCAGCTTCTCATTGGTATTCATGATAGACAGCATAAGAAGACCTACCAGGTCCGTAAATACTGCTGCCAGTGAGATAGAGACGATGATAGGTTTACTTTTTCTCTTTCCAATATCATAGCCGCCGTAAATCTTGAGAAAAAGGTAACCCGAAATAAAGTAACCGACAGTGGTTACCATGGATGTACGGCTGAGTGCCAAAAGCTGCCAGTTCTTAATGGCATAGATGCGGTAGAACACCCAGTAAACGGCTAAATATAAAATTATTTTTAGTAAAAATACGATAATACCTTCGCATTGTCGTAGTATCTTTTTCATTTATATGCCCTCTCAGACATTGCATAGATATCATAATTATATAAAAAACTACGCAAAATTTCAACCCAGGCTGCAGGATGCCTGTTTCCCCAGGTTGATTCAGGCTTGTTTTCGTTGTTTTCTCAAGGTAAAAAGCACCTGCTCCGACTTCTTCACCATGGCTTCATCAGCCGGGTCTCCACGGAATCTGACCCTCAGATAATCCCCTATCAGCTCAGCAAGAACAGTGCTTCTCTCCCCGCCATCTTCCTGCCGAATTTCCTTTTCCGTGAGATCAGCCTTCTCCGCTCCTCTATCCATAAGATTCTCCGGATAGTCCCCGAGTATCTCGCATATCCTGTCTACATTACGTCTCAGCTTCTTCTCCGAAGACATGAGTCTGTATCTCAGGTACAGTATCATCACAATAACTGCTGTCACCGCCAGGAGAATTATCAGAATCAGCGCGCTGTACTTAATCACCTGTACAGCGATTCCCTTTTCCAGATTTTCTTCGGAATTCTCCCCGGGCAGTTCAGCCGTCTCCCCCTCTTCACCCTTCTTATCAGGTCCGTCGGGAATATAATGAACACTGTCCTCATTTCTTTCAATCTTGCTGACATCAGGGGCTTCCTTCTCACCCCGTCCCCAGGTTCTGCCTGCCGCAGTTATCATCACAGGAGTAGGTTCAAATGGAACCCAGCCGAAGCCCTCAATATAAGCCTCCGGCCACGCATGAGCCTCATAATTCATGACAGCATCATCCTCCTGATGCATATAGCCCACGGAGAATCTGGCCGGAATATTACAGCATCTCAGCATCACCACCATGGCAGATGCAAAATGAACACAGTATCCCGACTTCGTTGTAAACAGGAATCCTTCAACATAATTTCCATCGCTGCTTGCGGAGGCCGTACTGTAAGAATACTGCCTCAAATATGACTCTATCATAAGTGCCTTCTCGTAGTCGGTGCCGCAGTCCTCCGTAACCTCCTCTGTCAGCTTCCTGATCCTGTCCGTTGCCATACGGTTATCCAGATATTCCACGCTAAGCTCCGACTGAGCCACTACATTATACTGGTCCTCCGTCATAAATTTCTGAATATTAATATTATAAATATCCTTAACATAGTCCATTATGACAGCATAGCTTTCATAGTCCTGCTTCCCGGCCTGAAGCAGAATTTCCTCAAGATAAGGACTTCCGTAATCAATGGTAAAATACCTTACATTATACTTCTCTCCCTTCCGTTTAACTGCATTTTTATCTCTGGTGGTCATCCTCTCCAGCTCGATCAGATTTCCCGGACAGATATAATCCTCGGTCTTTAAATAAATGTACTCCAGCTGGGCACTGTGAATCTCTGAGAAATACCCGGCTGTGGTCTTGTCAACCCCGGCGTGATAGAGTGCATTTATAAATTCCACAAACCAGGCATTATATATATCATCCTCTTCCTTCTCAGAGGCACCCTCTTCATCCAATATAAGAAATGCCCTGCCCCTTAAGTATACCTTTTCATACTTGGCATTTGTATCAAATATAAGCTCCTCACGCTCTCTTCCCGCCACGATTCCCTCGCCGAAGGTTCCTTCGCCGGAATAACCCAGGTAGCTTTTATCTCCGTCGGAGAAGAATTCAAAATTATACTGCAGTTCATTCATGGCAGTGTTGATGATTTTCTTAACTCCATCAATGGCTTTTCTCACAACCTTCCACTGCATGGGCTCTTCCTTCACCGGGATAAAGACCATGACAATTGCCATAATAACCGGAACCGCCATAAAATATCTGAGGTCCCGCTTCAGCAGGCATGCTGCGGCATATAAAAATATCATGACAAAGCTCACTGCCGCCGCCCTGGATAAATCCTCCATGGGAACCAGAAGAAATGCCATCACCCCGGCAAAGACTGTCCAGCTGAACCTTCTGACCCTGTCATCTCCCAAAAGCCGGATAAGAAGAAAAACTCCAAATGCCGAAAGCAGATTCACGGAAATAACCCTGTCATGAAATACAATCAGCATAACTCCCGTAATGACTGCATTTGCAATAAGAGCCCATCTCTCTCTGCCAAATAAAACAAGCAGTCCCGTAACCGTAAGATGAATGAAAAAGTAACACGCAAAGAACAGCCTGCTCATATCATGAGGCCCCTTCTTTATAAAATATTCCAGCACCAGCACAGCCACTGCAGCATACACCGGAATGATCATGGCATATTTAGTTGTCCTGCTTCGCCTGTTACTCATTTTACTTTAATCTTCTCTCCGACATATATCACAGCGTTTCCGATTTATCCTCTGAACATTCATATTTCCGATCATTCCTCTGAACATTCATATTTCCATCATTCCTTTGAACTGTCCTCCCGGAGTATGATCAGGTCTCCCCCCTGCTCCCCGGCTGCCCGGATCAGCGCCTCTTCATCCTCTTCTCCATAGGCCATGCCCAGTCCGCTGAGCTTCTCAGTATAGAAGGTCTGAAAGCTGTCATAGCTGTCTACTATAAACTTCTTAATACCCGAACTATAATAAATGAACTGCACCGGCTTTCTTCTCTCGGCAAACCAGCTGGCAGCTGAAGTAATATACTCCAGGAAGAAATCCTTCTCCGCCGGCGGAAGCTCCTTCAGCGATGTCACAAGAGCAAAATTCATCATTTCCGAATCCTGCTTTTCCGGAAGCCTTACATACATCTCACCGGTTCTGGCATAATTCTTCCAATGCACTCTGTTAATAGGCTCCCCGGGAATATACTTCCGCAGGTCATTTCCGGAATAATCCTCATCCCTGTCTGTCCTGAAGGCATTTACCGTCCTCACCAGTGCCGAAAAATGATTATTAATGTCATTTACCGCAATATCCGAAACTGCAGGAAGCACATGCACCCTGAGGGGCGCTGCAACGTCATAGGTCATCTTTATGATTCCAAAGCAGTCGGAAATCTGCAGCTTCACCATTCCTATGCTGTAGCTGCCTGCATATCTGATGGACAGCTCCGTCTCTCTCTTCTTCTTTTCACCGGGCAGCAGGCTGTAACAGGATGAAGTAATGTCCTTCCTAAAATCCTCTATCTCCACTGCATCCATAAGCCTTATCAGCCCTGCAGGAAATATACCACTATTCTCCAGCACCAGCGTATAGGGAACTGCAGTATTCTTATACAGCAGGCGGTCCGGAACATCCTGGGAAATCCTGAGAGTCATCCTGGTATAAATGATTCCTGCCAGCGAAATGATGGGATACATCAACACACTAAAAAAAAGAACATACGAAAAAGCCCCACCCCTGTTACTTACCAGAACCATTGCACCAATAAGTATAATGAGGTAAATGACCCGCGGTAGCGTAATACTGTGTCTGACTCCGCGACCCTTTTTCTGCTCTTTTTTCTGTTCTTTTCTCAGTTCTTTTCTATGCTCTTTTTTCAATGTTGCTTTTTGTTCTTTTATATTTACGATACTACTATTTTTTTCTTTCATTTCACTTAGGTCGGTAATCACCTTGGCCGCTTCACCCTGTCTGTAACACCTATTATAAGCTGCTGTCCCGTATAACGGTTCATGCGCGCCTTTGCAGTCAGCACAAGTCTGTGAGGCAGTACAACTCCCGACATTCTGATAATATCATCCGGAACAACAAAATCCCTGTCGTTCATATATGCATTCGCTCTTGCCGCCTGCAACAGATCAAGTCCGGCACGGGGGCTGAGTCCATACTCCAGCTCCTCCAAGCTTCTGGTTTCATCAACAATAGTAAGTGCATATTCCGTCACCTCATCGCTGACAGTCACCTGCTTTACTTCCTTCATCATCCCCACAACCTGTTCTGCAGAAAGAACTGCCTTGGGACTCTCCTCATACATACCTTCCATAAAATGCTTTGCCATGGTCATCTGCATCTCCATGCTTGGATAGCCTATGGACAGCTTCATCATAAATCTGTCCAGCTCAGCCTCCGGCAGAGGATAGGTTCCGTACTGCTCCGACGGATTCTGGGTGGCTATAACCATAAAAAGCTCCGGCAGAGGATAAGTAACTCTGTCTATTGTAACCTGCCTCTCCTCCATGGCTTCTAAAAGCGCCGACTGAGTTCTGGGTGAGGTTCTGTTTATCTCATCTGCAAGAATTATCTGATTGAATATAGGTCCCTTTACAGTCTGAAATGAATTATTCTCGGCACTGAATATGGTGGTTCCCACTATATCCGTAGGCAGGGTATCCGGCGTAAACTGTATCCTGGACAGTCCTGCCTCAATGCTTCCCGCCAGGGTCTTGGCAAGAGTAGTCTTACCCACTCCGGGAACATCCTCAATAAGCACATGTCCTCCCGCAAGAAGCGCCGCCACAATATTATGAATAATACTGTCCTTACCCACAAATCTTCCCGCAATATTATTCTTCAGCTCCTTGATACTTTCCTTCACAGACTCTTATAAACCTCTCTCATTATATCGTTTACTATGTGATAATCATATTTTCTGGCCTTGGCAATATTGTTCAGCCCCACCTCATGGCACCAGTCCTTATTATCCGCCATATAGCTGATTCCCTTGGCGAACCCGTATACATCATCCGGCGGGCAGCTGAAGCCTGTCTCCCCGTCTATGGAATACTCGTTGATACCATTTATATTTGATGTAAGAATGGGAAGTCCTGCAGCCATTGCCTCAACACCTGCCAGTCCCAGTCCTTCTCTTTTGGATGGAAATGCCACCGCGTCCGCCGCAGCATAGAGATCATTTACATCCTCCCTGAAGCCCAACAGCTTAACTGTGTCTCCCAGCCCGAGTTCCTTTATCATACTGATGAGATGCTTCTCTTCATTATCCTTACCCATGCCCTTACCGGCAATAAAGTATTTGATATCGGATCTGTCCAGCTGTTCGATGGCTTTTATTATAACCTCATGATTCTTTCTGCCGGAAAGCTCACCCACCGAAAGAAGCATAAAGTCCTTCTTACCAAGTCCCAGCTCACTGCGCATCTTCTCCCGGTTAATGCGATGCTCCAGGATTTCTTTTGTATCAATTCCTATTCCGGGCACATGTACAACTCTTCCGGCATGGAATTTATTTTTAACCCTGTTATAATCCTCGTGATTGATGAGGATCATTATATCGGTGTATTTACTCATATATTTTTCCACCGGATAATACATTATCCAGTTGGCCAGGGGTGCCCCCTTAAAGAAATGCAGTCCGTGGGCAGTATATAATACCGGTGTACCTGTCTTATGTCCTGCCATTCTGCCGATCACAGAGCCTATGGGCGTGTGGCAGTGGATAAAATCATAGTTCTCCTTGCGAATAAGATCTATGATCTTCCTCAGGGAAGCATAGTTATTAGGGAAGTCATATACCTTTCTGGTGGCCGGAATCTGGAAGCACTTTCCTCCATGCTCCTTGACCCAGCGGTAAAACTCCCTTACGGCCTCATCCGGAATGGGATTTCCCTTTCTGAAATTTCCCGCAACGTGAACCTCATATCCCATTTCTTCAAGAATAAGAATATTATTCCTGTTGAACTGGGCAGACATTGCCGCCGTAGTTGCCAGCATCAGCGCCTTTTTACTTTTTTTACGCTCTGATTTACCTATTTTATTCTCTGAATGATCTGCCATCTCTCTTTCCGTCCTTTACACCCTTCAGAACGGCGCTTATCTTTTTACGTTTATCCTTCTCAAAGAAGAGAATCAGAAGCAGCGCCTTCACCACGCCTGCAGCATTTCTGATTCCGAAGCGTCCGTTATATTTATATTCACAATAAATCCTGTTTCTGGTTATATAATACTTCCTCATGGGGCTGTGGTTCATAACCTGAACCTTCTTAAAGAGCAGCTTCCTTATCTCAGTCTTACCCAGCTCATGCTCCATTATGATCCTGTTATTCTGCAGAATCCTGTAGCCTTCACGTCTGAGTCTGATACAAAAATCAAAATCAACAAAATCCATAAAAAGGTATTCATCATATCCGTCCGCGTCAAACCAGGCATCCAGATTCACCAGGCTCCCCGCCGTGATACAGCTGTCGAGTGTCTGATATCCCCTATCCATATGCTGCTTCTTCTCGCCCTTATTCTTCAGAATCTCTCCCGAATTAATATCACGTATCTTCGGACATACGATTCCCACATTTTTAAAATGCGTTCCCTTATACAGCTTTTCCACCAGATTTTCACCCGGTCTGGAATCATCATCCATGAGAATGACCCATTTCATATCATCATCAGATGCCTTTTCCATTATCTGATTCAGAGCTGCGGCAATACCTTCATTTTCTGAATTTCTGATAATCTTAATGCCTTCACCGTTATCCGAAATGTCATTCTCCTGGCAAAGTCGCTGTATATCTTCTATATTATCCGATGCATTATCTACAACATATATTCTGCCTACCTGACCCACCAGCCTCTCCAGCAGAAATTTCAATTTGTCAATATCCGGATTATATGTTACTACCCCGGCTGCCACATCAAATATCATATTTCCCAACCCTTAACTTCACTTAACAATTTATATCTCGATTGACGACTTGATCAGTAATTACCAAGTATGATCTTGATCCTGGTCTCCAGATCGCCTATGGCCACTCCTGATTTCATCTGTTTATTCTTTAAAAGTTTCTTCGTATTTTTCCTGCTGCTTCTGTAATTTACTATGTCAGTAAAGAATTCCCTTGCCTCCGGAAGCAGCACATCATCACATTTTTTGCGGGACATTGCTGCCATACAGCTCTGTACCCCCACACGTCCGAATACA
>CAMOCO010000048.1 GCA_946610715.1 uncultured Clostridia bacterium
TGCTTCAAGGATTGCAGGGTCGTTGCAGGAAACATTTCCCGATACAGCTCCGCTGTATGTTACGGATTTAACGCCTGCACTGATAACAAAGTCTACTACAGTTCCTTCAACGGTTTCAGTATTTGCTGCTATGCCCTGTCTGATGACACTGCCGGCAGCAACATCCGAATTGAATTCTGTCGTTACCTGACCTGCTTCAAGCTTGGCAGCCGAAAGAGCTTCTCTTGCCTGAGCCTCGGTCATATTGTAAAGATTAGGTACAACCGTCTGCTTAATCTCTTTACCGTTACTTACAACAAGTGTAATAACCGATCCACCCGGTGCTTTATCTCCACCTGCAATACTCTGTGAAATGATATGATCCTTCTCCACGGTATCACTGTTTTCATAGGAATGTGTCGGAGTGAAATGCTCTTTGATAAGCTCATCGGCTTCATTTACACTCTTTCCTACTACGCTCGGAACTTCAAAGTCTTCAGGTCCCTTGCTGACCTTAAGTACAATCTCATCTCCCGGTTTAATCTCCTTACGAGGCTCGACACTCTGGCTTATGACATATCCCTTTATCTCTTCCTCGTCAAATACTTCTTCAATCCTTACATTTGTGAAGCCCGCTTCCGAAAGGTTCTTTAATGCCTTCTCGCTGGTAATTCCCTTTACATCAAGCATCTTAACCAGCTGCTCCTCTGTGGTTGCTTCCGTTGTCGCTTCTGTAGAGGCTTCACTTGTAGCTTCTGTTGTAACTTCCTTGGTGGTTTTTTCGGTAGTCTTTTTGCTTCCGAACTTGAACCATCCCATAATATTTCCCACAAGCGCAAGTACAATGATCGCAATGATTATGGCTGCGGAGATGCCTCCGATCATAATAGCCTTTTCAAGCTTTGGATCTACGCCGTCATTTTCATCGTCATCATATTCACTCGACTCATATGAATCATCTTCATCATCACTGACCTTCTTGATATTTCCTCTCTTTGGACGCGAAGGTCTTTCATATTGTTCTTCATAATCATCATCATAATCGTCGATTTCTTCAAGATCATCATCTCTCTGATTGAGAAGTTCATCAATCCTTCCTCTGTTGGCCACAACATCCGATGAGGATATATTACTTCTTCCGGCAGCCGCAAGTGCCTGATCCAGTTCATTTCTTACAGGCTTCTGACTGTTTCCTGTTCTGATCTTCTCCATGTCCTCCTGAGAGAACTGGTGTGTAGGAGCATTTGACACGCCACCCGGAGCAACGATTATATCAATATTCGGATTATCCTTAACCCTCTTCAGATCCGCAATAAGCGCAGCGGCCGTAAGATATCTTCTCTCCGGCTTCTTCTGAGTAGCTTTAAGGATTATTTTTTCAAAGCTCTGATATATATCAGGATAGAGTTCCCTTGGCGGGATCATCTCATTCTGAATATGCATAAGGGCAATGGCAACATTTGTATCCCCTTCAAACGGCACCCTTCCGGTAACCATCTCATACATTGTGATACCAAGTGAATAAATGTCACTTCTCTCATCACTGTATCCGCCTCTGGCCTGTTCGGGAGAAATGTAATGCACGGACCCTATTCCTGTTGTGGACATGGTTGTAGAGGTAGCAGCCTTGGCAATACCGAAATCTGTTACCTTGATGGTTCCACTCTTGGATACAATTATATTCTGGGGTTTAATATCTCTGTGAATTACGTGATGCTCATGAGCAGCCTCCAGTCCGGACGCAATCTGAATCGAGAAATTCAACGCCTGATCCATGGACAGCCTGCCGTTAAGGTTTATATACTCCTTAAGAGTAATACCCTCCACAAGCTCCATAACTATAAAATATCTGCCGTCATCTTCGCATACATCATATACACTGACTATATTGGGATGGGTAAGTCCGGCTGAAGACTGCGCCTCAGCCCTGAACTTGGATACAAAGTTTGCATCACTGCTGTAATCTGACTTAAGAACCTTAATAGCCACATATCTTTTAAGCCTCTCATCTCTGGCTCTGTAAACTGTGGACATTCCTCCGGTTCCGACCACATCTATTATTTCATACCTGTCATCCAGAATAGTTCCCGGTTTAAGCATATTATTACCTCACTACCTGCATATTACCACAACGGATATATTGTCATTTCCGCCGTAATAATTAGCTTTATCTATAAGCATCTCCACTGCAATTTCGGGAGATCTGGCTTCTGTTATTATATCCCTTATCTCATCATTTTCAACCATGTTGGATAATCCGTCAGAACACATAAGTATTCTGTCTCCCGGGGATAATGTAATCTCAAAAAAATCAGGCATTGCCTCTTCTCTCGAACCCATCGCCCTGGTGATAATATTCTTCTCAGGGTGATTTCTGCCTTTATTTCTGTCAAGCTGTCCGGTTCGAATGAGTTCTTCAACAAGTGAATGATCAAGAGTAATCTGCCTTATCTCATCATTTATTAAATATAGCCTGCTGTCGCCGATATTGGCAATGTAGGCTTCGTCTCCGTCTATAACGCAGGCAACCATAGTGGTTCCCATGCCCATCTTGTCTTTATCCTTTTCAGCCTCTTTAAAAACCTCATTGCTGGCCAGGATCATCGCTCTCTTTAACAGCGATATGGGGTTTGAGATGGTGGACTTCTTTATAAAATCCAAAACAACAGAAATAGCATACCGCGAGGCAAAATCGCCTGCCGCATGTCCTCCCATTCCATCTGCTACAATATAAAGATTCGGAAGCGGACCAACCGGACTATCGCTTACAAATATACAGTCCTGATTATTGCTGCGCTTCCTGCCCTTATCAGTTCTGCCAACTGAAATCAATTGTCCCTGGTCCTCCGTCTTCTTAATTGCCCACACGCAGCATCAATATCTGCGCCCAAACCTCTTCTAATAGTAACATTTATTTTGTATTTTTCAAGTGTATTTTTGAATAAATGCACATCCTCAGGTGTTCCGGGCTTAAAATCAGTCTCATTTACAGGGTTTACGGGAATCAGATTTACATGTATCCCTCTTCCCCTGAGAAGCCTTCCCAATGTATCTGCATCATTCACGGAATCATTGATTCCATGCATCAGACTGTATTCGACCGTAAGCCTTCTGCCCGTTTTATCAAAATATCTTTCGCATGCTCCGAGGGTTTCATCTATGCTGTATTTATTTGCAACCGGCATAATAGTCCGTCTCAGCGAGTCCGTGGGAGCATGAAGGGAAAGAGCCAGTGTTATGGGCAGTTTTTCCTCCGAAAGCCTGTCAATCATAGGAACTATACCGCAGGTTGAAACCGTGATATTTCTTACTGACAGATTATAGCCCTTTTCATGGGTAAGCAGCCTGATGAATCTGATAAGATTATCATAATTCTGAAGCGGTTCACCCGTTCCCATTACAACAACATTCGAGATTCTTTCTCCCGTAAGTCTCATGGCGCTGTATATCTGACCCAGCATCTCTCCCGCAGTAAGATTTCTTATACACCCTCCTATGGTTGATGCGCAGAACCTGCATCCCATGGCGCATCCGCACTGGCTTGATATACATATAGAGTTGCCATGATGATATTTCATGAATACTGTCTCTATCATCTGACCGTCATGCATCTTAAACAGGAATTTTACAGTTCCGTCCTCCCGGGAGGTCTGTCGCATTTCCTCCTCCACATAACACATATCATCTTTAAGCTGCTGCCTCATTTCCTTTGGAAGGCTGGTCATCTCATCCACTGATCCCACATATTTTTCATGAAGCCATGAAAATACCTGCTTTGCTCTAAAGGAAGGATATCCCATACCCTTAAGATAATCCTCCAGTTCCTCCGGATACATGGATAATATATCTATTCTGTTTTCCGAATCCGATAACTCATTCATGTCAAATCACATCTTTCTATGATTGCGTAGTAGAAACCGTCACAAATATGAGAACTCTGAAGCAGCTGTTTTTCTTCAAGCACCCTGAACCGCGCTGTCTTCATATTTTCCGACACCTCTGAAGTAACCGGAGTAAGTTCTCCATCTGTTTTACTTCCTGCCTCAAGGGAAAAGAGCTTTCTCAGCATATCTCCGTTTTCTGCGGGATTTATGGTGCAGGTGGAAAACATCATAAGCCCTCCCGGCTTAATATATCTTATCGCATTTCTTATTATCTTAAGCCCCAGCTCCCGGAGCTCCCTTATACTTTCTTCGGTGATATTATATTTTATATCATTTTTATGGCCCATTACACCAAGTCCGGAACAGGGTACATCCGCTATTACAATATCAGCGCCGTCTTCCATTTCTTTATCAAAGACTGATGCATCTCTCTCCTGGATTATTATATTCTGCAGTCCCAGTCTCCCGGCATTTTCTCTGATCATATCGGTTTTATCGACCGAAATATCCCGGGAAATGATCTGTCCCTTTTCTCCCAGCAGTTCGGCCATATAGAGAGACTTGCCCCCGGGCGCACTGCAGAGATCAAGCACTTTGATTTTCCCTTCTTCCGCCTTTTCAAAATGCTTATACAGCCGCTCCACTGCATAGGAAGAGCTTTCATCCTGTACGGAAAACCACCCTTCTCTATACCCCGGCAGCTTTCTTATAAAATCATAACCGCTGATTCTGAGAGAATTTTCCGCGAGGGCTCCGCTTTTTACCTCGACTCCCGATTCACTAAGAGCTGCTGCTAATTCTTCTTTAGACACCTTGGAAGTATTCACTCTTATAGCTGTGGGTCTGTCTGTAAACTGAGCTTCGAGTATCCGCTTACCCTCATCCTTTCCGTAGGAATCTGTTATAAGGCGGCATATCCAGGCGGGTGTTGAATATCTTACTTCGTTTGATGAGCCTATCATTCCTCTCAGCCTGTTCTCATTATCAGCTTTAATAACCGCCCTTAGAACCGCATTAATATATCCCGTCAGGCTGCTGAAACTATGGCTTTTGGCAAGTTTAACGGTTTCATTAACCGCCGCACTTTCAGGGACACTTTCCATATACAGAATCTGATATATTCCCATCCTGAGCAGTGTGAGAATCTCAGGCTTAATCTTCTCCAAAGGTGTCCTGGAAAACTTTCTGATAATAAAATCCAGTGTAATCTTCCTCTCAACTACACCCTCGGAGAGCCTTGATACAAAAGCTCTCAGCTTCTTTTCCTCAAACTGGTTCTTTCTCAGAGCCACTTCCAGTATATCACCGATAAAGCTTCCTGTTTTCTTATACTCCAGAAGAACTCTGTATGTAATTTCTCTTGAATCTGCTGTCATATCACTTATCTACCCAAGCATGTCACCCACTGACATCTTATAACCGTTCAGAAATGCCACGCATTCCATTTCTTTTTTTCCTTCAGGCTGCAGCTTCGTAATCTTCAGCGCGCCCGCATTACACCTAACGATAAAATTCTTCTTTGTGACACTTATCACTGTCCCCGGTTTACTTTTGCCAAGTCCTGTGCCTGATTCAATGAGCGACGCTTCTTCCTCCGTGATTACATCCGCTCCGAGGATTTTCAGACCTTTACCGCTTGCGGCCGTAAATGCATTCGGCCATGGGATGAGCGCCCTGATAAGCCTTTCAAGCTCCTCAGCGGATTTTGAAAAATCCAGCCTTCCCATTTCCTTTGTGAACTTACCGCATGTACTGCTTTCTTCATCATTCTGCTTTATTCTGTCCGCCCTACCGTTACCTATATCGTCAATCGCCCTGACTATCATTTCCGATCCGAGCACCGACAGTTTTTCTGTCAGGCTGAGTGTTGTGTCATCCCTCTCTATGGCAATCTCACCTGCAGAGATAATATCTCCTGTATCCAGTCCTTTAGCCATATACATAATGGTAACACCGGTGATTTTATCTCCGTTAAGAATAGCTGTTTCTATAGGCGATGCGCCTCTATACTTCGGCAGCAGCGATGCATGAATATTGACACAGCCGTACCGGGGTATTTCCAGAATCTGTACCGGAAGGATCTGACCGTAAGCCGCAACAATGATCATATCCGGCGCAAGCTTTCTGATAATATCCACATATTCTTCATCTCTCAGCTTCTCCGGCTGATATATTTTGTCCTCCATCCCCATATCTATGGCTGCCTGCTTTACATCGGAGAAAGAGAACTTTTTCCCTCTTCCTTTTTGCCTGTCCGGCTGTGTAAATACAGCCTGAACCTCATGTCCGGCTTCGCAGATTGCCTTTAAAGGCTTAACTGCAAAATCCGGTGTGCCCATATAAATAATCTTCATATTATTCGTCATCCTCATCCGATTCATCAAAATCATCCATATCCTCAGGATCTCTCATCTGTACTCTGTGAAGGCCGTCGATAACCTTGTCCTTATAAAGGATACCATCCAGATGATCCAGCTCATGAGCGATACATCTTGCAAGAAGACCTGTACCCTCTACTGTTATTTCCTCCATATTCCTGTCAAGCGCCTTACATACAACTCTTTCAGGTCTGGTCACTTCACCCTCAAGTCCGGGAAGTGACAGGCAGCCCTCATTTCCGGTCTGCTCGCCTTCTGTTTCGATTATTTCCGGATTAATAAGAACCAGAGGATTATCATCCATCACATCAATAACCACAATTCTCTTAAGAATTCCCACCTGAGGTGCAGCTAGTCCAACACCGTTTGCAGCATACATAGTATCAAACATATCATCTATAAGCTCTTCTGTCCTTGCGGTCATGGTCTTTACCGGCTTACACACCTTTCTGAGAATATCATCTCCGTCTGTTCTTATTGTTCTGAGTGCCATATTTCCCTCCTTAATCTAAACAATCCTCAGTGGATTAAGATCCACCTGGATTTCAACATTTTCATATCTTCCTCCACAGTCCGATAAGAACTGCGATATTTTCATAATCAGTTCTCTATTATCTGTCTTTATATAGATAACCCGTCTGAACACCTGATCGATCTTATAAATGACTGCCTCGGAAGGTCCTATCACATCTGCCTTTTGAGGACCGAATCTTTTCTTCAATTCCTCCGAAATCTCTCCGGCAGCTGTGAGAGCCGCATTTTCATCTCCTGAAGTTATTAAAACTCCGAGAAGCTCATATATCGGCGGATATCTCAGCATTCTTCTGTAAGCCATCTCATATTGATAGAATTTGTCGAAGCTCTGCTCCGCTGCTGAAATTATGCAGTAATGTTCCGGCTGATAGGTCTGGATTATAGCATATCCTTTTTTCTCAGCTCTGCCGGCACGCCCTACTGCCTGAGTCAAAAGATCAAATGTTCTTTCTGCCGATTCATAGTCACTGTCAAATAACCCGAGATCTGCCAGAATCGCACCCACCACCGTGACATTTCCAAAATCATGTCCCTTTACTATCATCTGGGTTCCTATAAGGCAGTCTGCCTCATGGCGTCTGAAGGCATTTATTATCCTGCCGTGTGAATCCTTCCCTGTGGTAGTATCCTTGTCCATTCTGATGGTTCTTATATCCGGAAAGAGTTTTTTCACCTCCGCCTCAACCTTCTCGGTTCCCGTTCCATATCCTCCAATCAGCTTTGAAGAGCATTCCGGACACGCCTTGGGAAGCGTTTCTGTATGCCCGCAATAGTGGCACATAAGCTTCGTACTTCCATGCAGTGAAAGTGATACATCACATCTGGGACAGGTTATCACCTTGCCGCATTCTCTGCAGGAAACGAAGGTATTAAAGCCTCTTCTGTTAATGAACAGCATCGCCTGCTCACCTGCTTCGAAGGCATTTTTCAGTCTGTTATACAATTCTCCCGAAATGATACTCCTGTTTCCGCGGTGAAGCTCATCCCTCATATCAACCACGCTTACCTCCGACAGTGAACTGCCGGATGCCCTGTGGGATAAGGAAAGGAGCTTAAAAATACCCTTTTCCGCCATATAGTAGCTTACCACAGATGGAGTAGCGCTGCCCAGAAGAAGAGCCGCACCTTCTATCTCAGCTCTTTTCATCGCAGTTTCTCTGGCATGATATTTTGGTGTCGATTCACTCTTATATGAACCGTCATGCTCCTCATCTATTATAATGAGTCCCAGTTTTCTGAATGGTGTGAAAAGCGCGGATCTTGGACCTATTATTATATCCGTTTCCCCGTTTTTTGCACGCTCGAATTCTCTGTATTTTTCTCCCTTGCTGAGTCTGGAATTCAGAATAGATATTCTGTCTCCGAAAACCGTTCTGAATCTGGCTACCGTCTGATAGGTAAGTGCAATTTCCGGAATCAGAACTATCACAGATTCTCCATTATCTATAACCTTTTGGGCAAGCCTCAGATATACTTCGGTTTTACCGCTTCCTGTTATACCGTGAAGGAGGTACCTGTCTCTTATGCCTTTATCATAGTCTTCTTCAAATCTGTTTGTAACACGGCGCTGTTCTTCGGTCAGCTCCTCTATTTTTTCAAACTCCGGAACCGAATCCATTACACTGACTTTGGTTTTACTGTTTCTTACCTTCTCTTTTACAGGCATAACAGTTTTCAGAGCAGCTATCATGGTACAGGAGTAGGTTTCCTTGATCCACCCGGCAAGACGTATCAGATTCCCTTCTACCAGAACCGCTTTTTCATCCGGCTCAATTACTGCCTTTAGCTTGTCAGGATCCCATCTGCTGTTTTCTTTGATATCTATCACATATCCCTGTCTGATTCTGTCGCCCTTACCGAAAGGAACCTTGACCACCGATCCCACTCTGATCTTATCTGCTATCTCATCAGGTATTTTATATTCAAATGTCCTGTCCACACCTTCATGCGAAATGTCTATTATTATATCCGCATATTTTTGTGACATCCTCTTCCTCCAAAATCTCACGGATCAGATCTCTCTCATCCATATGATGCTTTACGCCGCATATTTCCTGATAATCCTCATGACCCTTTCCCGCCAGTATGATAATATCTCCTGCTTCGGCGTTCATGATGGCATATCTGATTGCCTCTTTTCTGTCTATTATTTCAACATATTCGCCATTTGTCTTTCCTATGCCGACCTTGATATCATCTATGATAGCCTGAGGATCTTCATATCTTGGGTTATCACTGGTAATTATAGTAAAATCCGAATATTCTCCGGACACCTCACCCATTCCGTAACGTCTCTCCTTTGACCTGTTTCCTCCGCAGCCGAAAAGGGTTACGATTCTCTTTGGATTATATTCACGGATAGCTATGAGAAGTGACTTAAGCGACATATCATTATGTGCATAGTCTATCATAAGCGTGAACTCATCCGAGATCGGAATCATTTCAACTCGTCCTCTTACTTTGATGGACTTCAGAATTTCGGCGATTTTATCTATAGGAACACCCATCCGATCTGCAACTGCAATAGCAGCGAGTGAGTTATGGACACTGAATTCTCCGGGAAGATCCACAAGTATATCCGCACTTAGTTTTCCGCTGAGCTTATAACGGATTCCCAGTGTACCCTTTTCGGAATAATTCTCGATGGATGAAGCTTTATATATCGCATCATCCTTTTCTCCGAAGGTAAGCACCTCACAGGTACTGTCTTTCATCATATAATCCGATTCCGGATCATCTATATTGAAGATACCTTTTTTCGCCATGGAAAAAAGCATTTTCTTACAATCTCTGTATTCCTCATAAGAGTCATGCTCATCCGGTCCGATATGATCCGGAGAAAGGTTTGTAAACAGTCCATAATCAAAATCCACGCCTGCGACACGGTTGAGCTTTAGTCCCTGGGATGAAACTTCCATTACAACCGAGTCAAGGCCATTTTCGAGCATGTCCTTAAATATCTTATGAAGCTTAATGGATTCGGGAGTGGTATTCTCAGCAGGGATAACATTTTTCCCGTCTATAACTTCAATGGTTCCCACAAGGCCTGTCTTATGCCCGGCCTTCATAAGCATATCTCTTATCATATATGATGTTGTGGTTTTGCCTTTTGTACCTGTTATGCCGATTACAGTAAGCTTCTTTGAAGGTTCGCCGTAGAATCTGCTGCTCATCACACCCATGACATATCTTGCATTATCAGTAATCACAAGGGTGATTCTATCCAGCTCTTCATCCGTCAGACCAAATTCTTTCTTAAGATCTTCCCTGCCATGTTCAGTAACAACCACTGATACACCATCATTAATCGCACCGGCAATAAACTTTGCCCCGTCAACCTTAGCACCGGGGATGGCAAAATAGAGGCTGCCGGTTGTCACCTGCCTTGAGTCATTTGTTATATCATTTATCTGAATATCCTGATTACCCTCTATCTTAACATTAATTCCTTCTGTAAGTTCTGAAAGTCTCATCATAAACCCCTTCCGTTTTCTGTAAAGAGACCGGGCACCGGTCCTCACCGTACAGTCTATCATATTCTGTACCCGTGACGACCAACGCCCGGTCATATGCCTTCCTTATTCGTCTCCGACTATTTTTATCTTGCCCTTGTATAATTCTTCAACAGCAACTGATAAAGGTTTCTTTCCGGTGGCATCAACATGTGGCTCTGCTCCGTTTACTAACTGTCTCGCTCTCTTTGCGGTTGCAAGCACTATAGAATATCTGCTCTGTACCACAGGCTGCTCTCCCGGTTCTACACCTGTATTGGCTACAGCCATAAGGTCTGAATAAGATGGATGTATCATATTTCTTCCTCCCTTTATTTATACGCTTTTAAGCGATATAATCATTATTTTGATGCTTCCTCTGCAAGTCCCTTCTGTATCTCCGTGATGAAATCATTGGAATTTGATATCTTAAATTTATCACTGATTATGATGGACTGAACATTATTTATGCATTCTTCAAGGTCATCATTGATCACTATATAATCATAATTATTCATATATGCTGATTCTTCTGATGCTCTGGAGATACGCTTTCCTATTACTTCATCCGTCTCAGTTCCCCTCTTCTTAAGACGTTCCCTGAGAGTAACCGCATCCTTGGTGGTAATAAAAATGAGGACCGCATCCGGATACTGCTCCTTAATATTCTGAGCTCCCTTTACCTCTATTTCAAGAATTACCGTATTTCCTGCGGCAAGCTCATCTTCAACGAATTTTCTCGGAGTCCCGTAATAATTATCTACATATTTTGTCCACTCTATGAATCCATTATAGTCCACAAGGCTTAGGAACTCATCCGTAGTTTTAAAATAGTATTCTCTGCCATCAACCTCACCCTCCCGCGGAGCTCTGGTGGTGGCTGATACAGAAAGACTGTAACCATATTTTTCTATCAGCTGTTTAACAACTGTTCCTTTTCCGGCACCGGAGAAACCCGATAACACAACAAGTTTTCCTTTACTCATACAGCCTCCTATTTTCTATAGTATTTACTAAGCAGTTGACTTTACTCAATATTCTGCACCTGTTCCCTCACCTTTTCGATCAGGGTTTTCATCTCTATTCCAATATCCGTCACTTCTTTTGTGTCTGACTTGGAAAGAGTTGTATTAGCTTCTCTATTCATCTCCTGAACTATGAAGTCAAGTTTTCTTCCTGCAGCTTTATCCTCAGCAAGTATGTCTCTTACCGCCTGAATGTGGCTGTGAAGTCTTACCAGCTCTTCATCAACTGCAACCTTATCAGCATAAATGACAACCTCCTGAACGATTCTTGATTCATCGATATCTCTGTTTTCAAGGATATCCTGAACCTTGGCTGTAAGCTTCTCCCTGTATTCCTCAATGATCTGTGGCTGTAATGCTTCAACTCTGCCCACCAGCTCTTCGATTTCATTCATCTTGTCCAGAAGATCCTTGGCAAGATTCTCGCCTTCCTTCTGTCTTGATTCCAGGAAGCTTTTTCCCGCCTCGTCCAAAACCCGCTGAATATCAACGTATTCCTCGTCTTCAGCATTGTAGTTTTCTTCCAATGAAAATACATCAGGGAAACGTGCGATAACTGTAGGCTTATAATCCTCTTCCAGACCGAAATCTTCAGCTATCTGCTTAAGATAGGTCATATATTCACCGGCTATTTCTTTATTGTATTTAACAGTCTCACTGGTTTTAAGATTCTGGTATGTAATAAATACATCAATCTTTCCACGCTCAGCATAGAGCTTCAGTCTCTTTCTGATCTCCGGCTCAAATCTGCTGATAACACGCGGCAGCTTTACATTCACGTCCAGATATCTGTGATTCACAGATTTCATTTCGATGATGATTTTCTTCTCATCATCCAGATATTCACTTCTTCCGAAGCCTGTCATACTGCATATCATCTCGTAATCCCCTTACTGTACACGTTTCTATACAATACCCCAAATGAGCGTGTACAGTTTATTGTAATATATTTTATAATCTAATTCAAGAGCCAAATGGACTGCCGACCTTTTTATTCACTGCACTAAAAACAGCAGCCAATCAGCTTTACAGAAAGCATAACTGACCGCTATTCCTTCACGTCTAATATCGCCTATCTTCATTTCAGCCAATCTGATTTGAGCACTCCTGCCAACCTAATTCGAGTACTCCGGACATGCGTTCGGATGAAGGCGATATAAAGGTCTTACAATATCTCCCGAATTTTTATATCCCACCCAGATTTCCGGATACCCTGTATCATCTCTTCTGTAAATGCACCAGCATTCAGGTTTTTTAACATCATTTCCACCTGCATATAAATTCTTGTTGGTGAAATTATTCGGTGCTATCAGCTCCGACGGCTTCTTACATTTCAGAAATACATAACCATTTGCGTCTCCGTCGTAGGTTCTGTTTCCTCTGTCATATCCACCTTGAGCCTTTTCCTGATTAAGGTTTGCAAGAAATTCATCAGTATATATTCTCTGAAGCATTGCCGGTTCATCCACTCCATCCATTCCCGATTTAAAAAGTGAATTTTCCCAT
>CAMOCO010000049.1 GCA_946610715.1 uncultured Clostridia bacterium
CGGCGTTACATAGGTTCTTCCATAGAGAAGCGCAACTGCCTTTGCTATCTTCATAAATGCGATTGAAGCTCTCGGGCTGGCTCCCAGCCTTACATATCTGCTGTATTCCTTTGGAAGAAGCTTGTCCGTACGCCTTGTAGCATCCACGATATATGAAATATATTTCTTTATTACGGGATCCACATATACTCTCTCGGCAATATACTGGAGATTGTCCACATCCTTTATGGAAAGTACTGCCGGAGTCTTCTTGATACTTCCCGCTTCGATACGGTTAAGTATCTCCATTTCTTCGTCCGGTGTAGGATATGTTATCTTTTCTTTTATGATAAATCTGTCTGTCTGCGCCTCTGACAGAAGATATGTTCCTTCCTGCTCTATCGGATTCTGAGTAGCTATAACGATGAATACATCATCCGGCATAGTGTAAGTCTCGCCGCCTATAGTTACCTGCCTCTCCTGCATCGCCTCAAGCATGGCACTCTGGGTCTTGGCACTGGAACGGTTAATCTCATCCAGCAATACAAAATTCGCAAATACGGGACCGAGATTTGTCTCGAACTTTCCGGTGGACTGATTATAGATCTGTGTACCTATGATATCACTTGGAAGAAGGTCCGGCGTACATTGAATTCTTGAGAACTTTCCGTCAACGGCATCTGATATGGTCTTTGCCGCCGTAGTTTTAGCCAGTCCCGGAACAGACTCGATAAGGATATGTCCGTCCGCGATAATGGACGCAACCAGCGCAAATTTAAGATTCTGCTGTCCAACAACCTTCGAATCAAAATATGCAGACAGTTTCTTAATGGTATCCTGGGCGTAATCAAATTCCTCCCGGGTGATACCCTCATTTCCTGCACCTCTTCCTGAAATATTTGTTTCCTTCATTATCTATACCCCTTTATATTAATAATCTAAAGTTTCAATCTATCTGCCCGTAGGAAAGCTTCCCGTTACGGTTCCGCCTCCTGTATACAGCTCACCGAAAACCTCTGTACAGATGTTCTTCATAAATTCAATAGACCATCTGTCATCATATTCGGTAATGGAATTCTCCGCCTCAAGTTCCGGAGTATAATCCCTGAGTCTATATGTTGTCATAGCCTTTTCGGCTACAACTCTGTGAGTCACGAGCGGCTCGATACCGTAACTTGTAATGGTTACATTTCCCTGCTTGTCCTTATGAAATGTCACCTTGGACATCAGCCCCAGCATAGGTTCAGCTGTTTCCTGAGTTGAAATGAAATTCCCCATGGAATAATAGCAAAGCATCTGATTGCCGTTCTTACCCGTAACCCATTCCACAGGTTCAACTACATGAGGATGATCCCCAAGCACCAGATCCACTCCTTCATCCGCGAAGAGCTGAGCCCAGTCTGTCTGGAAAGGATCTATGCCCATACTGTACTCCGTTCCCCAATGAGGAAATACCACCACAGCATCTGCCATATCCTGTGCACGCCTTATATCATAAATGATTTTATTCTTGTTTGCATCATCCAACATATCTATCATGTAATGTTTTTCTGCAGGAAGTTCAAATCCATTCAATCCATAAGTGTAATTCAGCATGGCAATCTTAAAATCGCCCTTCTGATATATATAAATATGTGCCGCATCATTCATATCCGGATGAATTCCGAGATATTCAACCTCCGGATGTGCCTCGGACCAGTATTTCATACAATGCTCTACCGCATTTACGCCCCAGTCAAGCGTATGATTGGAGGCATGCAGCACAACATCGAAACCTGCATTTGCTACCGCATCCGCCACTTCATCTCTGGCGCTGAAATTCGGATAGCCCTGAATTCCCAGATCATTTCCGCCGTATATAACCTCGTTATTGATAATGGCACAGTCCGCAGCCTCGATATCATCCTTCACATGTGCAAACATATGGTCATAATTGTAGGTTCCGTCAGACAGCTGTCCCGATAACTGAACCCTCTCATGCATCAGAAGGTCTCCCACCATTATGAGACTGATATCAACTCCGTCGGGATAAGGATCTACAGGTTCTGCATCCTGCGGTGTCGCTGCAACTGCTGCCTCGGTTTTATCTGAATTCTCAGAATCTTCTGTTTTCCCGCATCCCGTAAATGTTGATATGACCAGGACAAGGGCTGTAAAGAAAGCAGTTAATCTTCTTCTCATATTTAATTCCTCATTATAAAAAGCACTAAAGCATATTATACCATTATAATATCTTAAAGTGCAATAATTCTAAAATCGTGTTATACTTTTCAGGTATATTTTAATCAGAAAGGATTTTGAAATGGAATATAATTTTTTTGCCACTATTTCCAGAATGAAATATATCGAGCGCTGGGCTCTTATGAGAAATTCACGAAGTGAAAATCTCAGCGAACACTCTCTCGAAGTTGCAATGATAGCACATGCACTATGCACCATCGGAAATGTCCGTTACGGTCGCAGCCTGGATTCCAGCCGGGCAGCTCTGATCGGTCTCTATCACGACGCCTCCGAGATAATCACCGGAGATATGCCAACTCCCGTAAAATATGTAAATGAGAACCTTCAGGATGCGTATAAAGAAGTGGAGAAAATGGCCGAATTCAAACTTCTTGAAAAACTCCCGCGGGATCTGATGCCGGCCTATGAATCCATATTAAGAAAGCCGGCGGATGCCGATGAAAACGAACTCTATATGAGACGTCTTGTAAAAGCCGCGGACAAGCTTTCAGCCTATATCAAATGTATCGAAGAAGAAAATTCCGGCAACAGAGAATTCCGAACCGCAAAGGAAACCATATCAGGTGCTTTGGAAAAGCTGTCGGACGAACTTCCTGAGGTAAAGGATTTCTGCGAGGAATTTCTGCCGCCATACGGAAGAACACTGGACGAGCTTTCGAAATAAGAAAAAAAGACTGCCACACAAAGTGATTTTTTCACTGATGCGGCAGTCTTTTTGATTTAATTCTTTTGATTTATTTCTTTTTGGATTAATTTTTTATTCATCCCAGGGAAGCTTCGACTCACCTTCTGAGGCATTTCTGTTTTCTTCCGGCAAACTTGCTTCAGTCTGAACTTCACTATCAGCCACGATTTCTTTTTCGGTCTGAACTATGCTTTCAGCCTGAACTTCGCTTTCAGTCACGACTTCTTCCTCCGGCAGTGATTCTGCCGCATTATCCGAAGTAAAAACCTTGTACTTGGTTTTTCCTTCCTTACCGGCTGCTTTTTTATTTGCGGCCTTCAGTTCCTTCTTTTCCTTTTTCTTCTTTTTCTTAGCTTCCTTTAATGCTTCTTTTTCGGCATACTCTTCGGCAGCCTTATCAAGGTTCACATCAAAGCCGGATGAGAACATGGAATTATTGGTCACTACTTCACCCTTTTCATTGAGCTTAACCTCAAGTGAATTTCCGGTTATATTGTTATATATTTCCATAAACTCCTTACCGGAGATAGTTTCATGCTCGATCAGATATCCGGCTAAAGCGTCCAGAACATGCTCATTTTCCTTAAGAATGGTATATGCTTTCTCATATGCGGCATTTACTATATTCTTAACCTCTGTATCAATCTTTGTAGCCGTTTCATCAGAGCACTGCATAACGGCGCGTCTGTCAAGATATTCACCTGTGATTGCCTCAAGCTGAACCATACCGAACTTATCTGACATACCATACATGGTAACCATTGCTCTGGCTTCTTTGGTTGCCTGCTCTATATCATTTGATGCACCTGTAGTAACCGATGGGAATTTGATTGCTTCAGCCGCACGTCCACCCATGGCAATAACGATATGTGCCTCCATCTCAGTCTTGGTCTGGAGATATTTTTCCTCCTCCGGCGTCTGCCATACATAACCCAGAGCGCCTCCTGTACGAGGTACGATGGTAATCTTCTGAACAGGCATTGTGTTCTTCTGAAGAACAGTAAGCAGCGCATGTCCTGATTCATGATATGCAACAATACTTTTTTCTTCGGCACTGAGTATTCTGTCTTTTTTCTCCTTACCTGCAAATACAACCTCTACAGATTCCAGAAGGTCATTTTGTGAAACAAGCTTACGTCCCTTACGTACCGCAAGAAGCGCAGCCTCATTTATGATATTTGCAAGATCCGCACCTGCCGATCCACTGGTGGCAAATGCAAGCTCATGAAGATCTACTGTCTCATCCAGCTTAACATTTTTCGCATGAACTTTCAGGATATCTTCACGTCCCTTGAGATCCGGTTTTTCAACTATAACTCTTCTGTCAAATCTTCCGGGTCTCAGCAGCGCTTTATCAAGCACTTCCGGTCTGTTGGTTGCCGCAAGGACTATTATTCCCTTTTCTGTATCGAAACCATCCATTTCGGCAAGCAGCTGATTGAGTGTCTGCTCACGCTCGGAATCTCCGCCCATATGACGGGTATCACGACTTCTTCCGATAGCATCGATCTCGTCTATAAATATGATACATGGTGCTTTGGAGTTTGCCTGCTTAAAGAGGTCTCTTACACGTGATGCACCAACGCCTACATACATCTCTACAAACTCAGAACCCGACATTGAGAAAAACGGAACATTTGCCTCACCTGCAACCGCTTTAGCGAGAAGTGTCTTACCTGTTCCCGGAGGCCCCACCAAAAGTGCGCCCCTGGGAAGCTTGGCACCGATTTCCAGATATCTTCTGGGATCCTTCAGAAAATCAACCATTTCTGTAAGTGATTCCTTAGCTTCTTCTTCACCGGCAACATCTTTAAAGGTAATGCCCGTCTCCTTCTGCATCCCGTAAAGCTTGGCTCCGGACTTTCCTACTCCCATTATTCCGCCGCCGTTCTTGGACATGCTTCTCATGAAGAGCATCATAATCAGGTAAAATGCACCGATCATTACAATCCACGAAAGAACTTCACGGAAAAATGCATTTCCACCTTCATCAATCGCCTTAAACTCAACTCCTGCCTCAGCCAGCCTGTCAACGAGTTTATAGTCTGCCATTCTTACAACATAATATACAACATTTTCAGTAGTGGTATCCGCAACCTTAGGTTCAAAATAGATTTTTTCATTATAAATCTTGACTGAACCAACTTCGTGATTATCCACCATCTGAATAAATTTGCTGTATTCAACCTCAGTCTCACCTTTAGTCCTGTAATTATTGAACTGAATCCAGAAAATAAGTGTCAGGACTACCGCTATTATCAGCATGATAATCGTGGAATTCAGTCCGCCGGGCTTTTTTTTATCATTATTATTGTTATCGTTTTCTCCCATTCTGTTTCCTACCAAATTCTTCTATATTTACTGTCACTCCGGGATAGCAATAATCAGTCAGCATAGAGCGGATACTTATCAGTAATGCTCTTTACAAGCTCATCAGCCTTAGCTGCATCATTATCAATTATAGCTGCCTTAAATGCATCTGCAATTGTATACATATCTTCCTTAACCGCTCCTCTTGTGGTAACAGCCGGTGTACCTACTCTGATACCGCTGGTTACGAAAGGTGATTTAGGATCGTTAGGAACCGTATTCTTATTAACTGTGATATGTACTTCATCCAGAAGCTTCTCAACTTCCTTGCCTGTACGGCCAAGATTCTGAAGGTCAACCAGCATAAGATGATTATCTGTACCGCCGGATACGATCTTGAAGCCTCTCTCCTGGAGTGCTGATGCAAGTGTAGCTGCATTTTCAACTACTCTTCCCATGTAATCCTTGTAATCCTGTGAAAGTGCTTCCTTGAAGCATACAGCCTTACCTGCGATAACATGCATAAGAGGTCCGCCCTGAATTCCGGGGAATACGGCCTTATTGAAGTTATATTTCTCATTTACCTCATTACTGCAGAGAATCATACCGCCACGAGGTCCGCGAAGTGTCTTATGGGTTGTTGTGGTAGTGATATCAGCATAAGGGATCGGACTCATATGATAGCCTGCTGCAACAAGTCCGGCAATATGAGCCATATCAACCATAAGAATCGCACCGACTTCATCGGCTATCTCACGGAATTTGCTGAAATCAATCTCTCTCGCATATGCTGAAGCACCGGCAACGATAAGCTTCGGACGAGCTTCCTTTGCAATAGCGAGAACATTATCATAATCTATTCTTCCGTCATCATTAACCCCGTAAGGAACACAATTAAAGTATTTTCCCGACATATTTACAGGGCTTCCGTGTGTAAGATGTCCGCCGTGATCAAGATTCATTCCCATAAATGTATCTCCCGGCTCAAGTGTTGCAAAGAATACAGCCATATTTGCCTGTGCGCCTGAATGGGGCTGAACATTTACATATTCTGCGCCGAAAAGTTCCTTCGCCCTGTCACGTGCAAGATCCTCCACAACATCAACATACTGACATCCGCCATAATATCTCTTTCCCGGATATCCTTCAGCATATTTATTGGTAAGTGGGCTGCCCATAGCTGCCATAACAGCCTTGGATGCAATATTTTCCGAAGCGATCAGCTCAAGATTCTGATTCTGACGTGTTATCTCATCAGTCATTGCAGCTGCCACTTCAGGATCGATCTTTGTGATGTCATTAAAGTCGTACATTTTATTTTCCTCCAAAAAATGATTTTAGTTTATTTTTATACGGGAGAGAACCTCACCGATTTTTTCTTTTATAACAATATCAGCTTCCGAATCCCTGGATGTAGGTGCCATATTAAGCACCACAAGATGTTTTCCGCTGAAATAATTGATAAATGATGCTGCAGGATATACAACCAGCGAAGTACCGCCGATTATAAGCATATCAGCTTTCTCTATATGCATAATGGATCTGGAAATGACCTCACTGTCCAGTCCCTCTTCATAGAGAACCACATCCGGTCTCACGTCACCGCCGCATTCCTCGCATTTCGGGATTCCGTCGGAATTAAGAACATATTTCATTCCGGCCAGAACATCCGCCTCTGTGCTGTCATACCTTTTACCGCATCTCATGCAATAATTTCTCAGGACGCTGCCATGAAGCTCAAGAACCTCCTTCGACCCTGCGGCCTGGTGAAGCCCGTCAATATTCTGGGTAATTACCGCCTTCAGCTTTCCTGCTTCTTCAAGTTCCGCCAGCTTTTTATGTGCAGCATTCGGAAGCGCATTCGGAGCCAGCATCTTATCCTTGTAAAATTCAAAGAACTCGTCTCTTTTTTGCATAAGGAATGTATGGCTCACAATTGTTTCCGGCGGATATTTATACTTCTGATGATATAATCCGTCCTGACTTCTGAAATCAGGAATTCCACTTTCGGTAGAGACGCCGGCTCCACCGAAAAATACAATATAGCTTGATTCATCTATGGCCTGCTGAAGCTGCTCTATAAGCTTCTCAACATTATCATTCACTACCTACCCCTCCGTTTTTTCTTCTGTCTTTTCCTCTGTTTTTTCTTCGGACTTTCCTTCGGATGCCGCCTCATTCTTATCGGAAACAGTCAGGTCAATACTGTATTCTCCGATCACAGTAACATTTTCCGGAACGGTAAACTGAAGCTTAACCTTATGATCACCTATTCCCAGACCTGTCAGATCCAGAACCGGCTTAAGATCGGCAGCCTTCAGCTCCTCCAGATCACCGGACAGACCGGATACGGTAACTGTAAGTGATTGAGGAATTACAGGCTTATATACATATTTTTCATCCACACCCGCAATGGTAACATCCTCTGAAGTGACCGGCAGTTTTTTCTGAATATGCTTCTCCACCACAATACCCACAGCCACCTGGGTCTCATTGTCGAGCAGATATACATTCTCAGGAATATAGCTGCTGAGCATGATATTTTTTTCTATATTTTCTTCCGTTCCGGAAATATCAATATCCGGAACTGAAATCTTGTCAATTTTATCAAGCACCTCTCTGTCGCCATAAATCTCGACTGTCTGAGGTGTATAATTCTGTGAAACAATAGAGTATCCGTCTGCCGGACTGCCCTTTGTCAAAACCTCAATGTCCACCTCCTTCGTAGGATAAATCGGGACATTTACGGTTACTGTTTCTGCCGAAATCGAAATATGCTTATTCTCAAGGGACTTTCCGTAAGCATCAAATGCGCTTATATTTACTTCCGTGTCAAAGCTTTCACTTCTGTTCTTAAGCTCAATTACCGCCCTTATCTCGGTTATCTGGGAAAGAACCGATTCAGGTCCTTCAACCGTCACCAGGTTCGGTGTCGGAACACATGTTCCCAAAGCATATTTATCTGCAACCGTACCGGTAGTTACTATTTTAATCGGCAATTCAATTGAAGCAGTCTCCTCGATACTCAGAGTCATTGTTGTATTCTTATTCTCGATGGAAATCTGGGAAGCCACACTGGGATCCACTGCTTCAACTTTAATCTCGGCTGTATTTGTAACCGAAAGATGTGCAAGATCCGCCGATGCTTTAAAATCATCAGCTGACAGAGATTCAACCACGGACCTTGGTCCTTTAACTATAATATCCGCCGTTTCTCCGTCTACAACATCATAAACCATTTCCTGCTGGAGAATAACATTTCCGTTAAGCTGCTCAACCTTAAGGTCATTGATATTCTTCGTGATCTTATAATCATCAACATTCATTACTATAAGCCAGATGAAAAATGCCAGCACCAGAGAAACCAGTTTAAGCACAGGATGTTCCAATAATTTCAGTCTTCTGCTCTTCATGCCTTATGACCTCCCTTCTTCGGGCGTACGCCCCTGACAGGTCTTTCTTCAGGCTTATCCTGAATTCTGGCCAGCTGTTTACGTATTCCGTCTTCATCCAGATCCCTGTACAGAACTCCGCCAAAGGCAATGGAAATGCCTCCGGTTTCTTCTGATACAATAAGTGTCATGCTGTCGGTAGTCTCACTGATTCCGAGACCGGCTCTGTGTCTGGTTCCGAGTTCTTTATTTACATCGGTTCTTCCCGTAAGAGGCAGATAACAGGTTGCTGCCACGATACGGTTATCTCTGATGATTACGGCACCATCATGAAGAGGAGTATTCTTCTCGAATATATTTACAAGAAGCTGTTCGGTTATCTCGGCATCAAGACTGATACCTGATTTAATATACTCACCCAGGGGTGTCTCATGCTCCAGAACAATAAGAGCTCCGGTTTTGGTTTTGGATAGTTCGGTTGCTGTTTTAACCAGCTCAAATACTGTTCTGTCACTGATTTTCGCATCACCGGGTCTGTTAACATTATTACTCAAAAGACTCTTTATGATATTTTTTCTTCCCAGTTCATCAAGAGCCGCTCTGAGCTCGGGCTGGAACAGAATTACAATAGTAAGAATAAATACATTTATAAGTTTTCGGCTTATCCATAGGATAGTATTGAGTCTGAGAAGGGCAGCAAGACCCAAAAACAGCAAAATAACTATCACACCTCTCAGCAGAGTCCAGGCACGACTTGTCTTCATCCACAGGAGGATATGATATATGAGATATGCAATTATTATTATATCCAGAACATCGGTCCATGATATCTTGGGAAAATAAACCCAGTCAAGATATGACTTAAGCGTTGTCCAGATTGTCGTAGCAATCCCTGCCATTTGTTTTCCTCTTCTCACTCATCAGTTTTTTCTGTTACTGTTTGAACCTTTATTTGAACCTTTATTTCCGTTTGATCCTCTGTTTCCGTTCGAGCCTCTGTTTCCATTTGAGCCTCTGTTTCCATTTGAACCACCGTTCTTATTCGAACCTTTATTTCCGTTTGATCCTTTGTTTCCATTTGAGCCCCTGTTTCCGGCTGCACCTGAATTTAACTGTTCACCATTTTCGGAAACATCTGACCACTCATCAGCGGATGGGGTGTAGCTCGCACCGTCTGCCAGGGTTCCGTCATAGTCATCGGGATTAATAGGTTTCTTCGGCTTTGGTTTCGGCTTTCTCTTTGCCTTCTCTGTAAGCTTTGAAAAATCAACCGCCGGCTTCTTCTCTACGCCAAGTTTCGGAACAGCCTTGACATAGTAATAGTATTCATCGTCCTCAAACTGCACCCTTTCGGTATGCCCGTAATCCAGGAGGCCTTTGAAGAACCGTACTATCAGGCCCACTGCAACTCCCAGCAGCATACCTGTTACAAGCTCATTCATATCGGCATCAAGTTCAAGCTTTGAGCACATAACCACATAAGAAAGTATATTTACCACGCATCCCATACCAAGTCCTACAAACCATGAATACTTAAAGCTAAAGCTGTAGATGATTCCGGTTATCAGAATAGTTATGATAAATACTCCCATGATTGCGAACATTTCTTTATTCTTCAGCATTGAATCGATCATGAACTGAAGTCCGTCAACCTGAGACTTATCGCCCTTTGCCGCAAAAGAACTGATCACATCCGATGCGGTATTCTTGGGCATAATCCTCTTTACTTCTTCGGCATATTTTGAAAAATAATAGATAAGCACACCAAGCGCCGAAGGAACTGCTCCACTGATACCGAAAATGATTGCAACCACAAATGGGATGGCAAACTCAAGATGGAACATATACAGAAGTATGGTAAGCATTATGGCCATTCCGCATTTTGGGAAGAACTTGATATAAACAAGATACATAAACATAAAAAGAAGTATAAATGCCAGTCCTACTTCAAATGACACCTTGAAGCAATTTAGTGTTATGATCGCGCCTGTTATGAATACCATAAATCCGTCCGGAAGAAGTGCGCACATTACGGCAAGAAGCAGACAAACTTCTGTCTTTGCCGTCAGATCAAAATATGGATACATATCCCTGACTGCAACAAATGCCATAAATGAAAATACAAATCTTATAAGAGGATTTATTATCTCATCATATTTCCTTAAATAATCTCTAACTTTATTCTTATATGCTATTAATTGTGTCATCGTCACTATCTCCCTTTGCTTTCATCAAGAGGATTTTCCTGCTTCATTGTTACTGAATCAAGTGGAAGTTCCTCCTCGGCTCCGCCTATACCGTCATATATTTTGATTCGCTTTTTGTACTTATCCTCTTCGCGCTGCTCAATCTCATAAAACTTCAGCAGCTTTCGAAGGAGACTGTTGTATTTTATAATACCCGGTTTCGCCAATTGGAATTTCAGGAAATAGATCACAAAGGAATATACGAACATCACAATGCACGCCGCCACATATCCCTTCAAATAGATGGCAATCACTTCGAAATAGTCCATATCCGTAAGCTGATTCAATATATCTTCAAAATGCAGCAATATATATACAGCTACATATGCCCAGTAAACAATTGTCGTGGCGACTACCGTTTTCAGACATCCGTATTTGATATAATCCTCTCTGAAATATCTGGCCATAACGAGCTTATCATTTCCTTCATGCTTCTCGTATATTGCCACCTTTGTCATTAGCATTATCTTGCCTTCGTTAAGCATTTTTCTTCTCCAATAGTGTTAGTTTACATAATCTGCAATTATTACAGAACATACCACACTTAAGTATAGCCGAAAAAACAGGAAACAGCAAGCATTATTCTGCCTGCTGTTTCCCTGCTTCATTTATGCCAGATCATCCAAACTCTCAATCAGTTCCAGACTATGGTCTCTGTTAAGCTTCTGACACATCTTGATAAATGCATCCAGCGGAACATCCTTCATCTGTTTATTTCCGCGAAGATTAATTGAAACCGTATTATTTTCAGCTTCCTGATCTCCCAGAATAAGAATGTACGGATCCTTATAATTCTTGAATTTTTTGATCTTATTCTTCATGTTTTCATCAGAATAGTCAACTTCAACTCTGACGCCGTTCTTTCTGAGAAGGTCAACTACCATCTTGGCATATCCGTTGTGAGACTCTCTGATCGGAACAACACCTACCTGATATGGTGAACACCAGAATGGGAAGCTTCCCTTGAAGTTTTCAATCAGGATTCCTATGAATCTTTCAAATGAACCGAATATAGCTCTGTGGATCATAACCGGTCTCTTAAGCGAGCCGTCCTGTGATACATATTTAAGGTCGAAATTAAGCGGAAGCTGGAAATCCAGCTGGATTGTACCCATCTGCCATTCACGGCCGATGCAGTCCTTCATTTTAAGGTCTATCTTAGGGCCATAGAAAGCTCCGTCTCCTTCATTTATCTCATATCCGCCTTCGCCGTATTTCTTGTCGAGAATCTTCTTAAGTGATGCTTCTGCCGCATCCCAGAGTTCAGGCTCTCCCATAAAGTCATCCGGTCTTGTGGACAGCTCAGCCTCATAGGTAAGGCCAAAGGTCTCATAGATATACTTGGCTATATCCATGATATCTCCGATTTCATCCTCTATCAT
>CAMOCO010000050.1 GCA_946610715.1 uncultured Clostridia bacterium
TCAGAACCAGAAAAACAGAAATGGTCCCCGTGCTCTTTCTTGTCCTGATTATCTGCACAAAAGAAGCATAATACGCCGGGCTGAATTTATTCTTACGCATTTTAAATATAAGCTTAACTACATATGACAAAAGCCTCAGAATAAGAAGTCCGCAGGAAACAAGAAACAGGGTTGAATTTATGAAAATCATAGGATCAATTCCTTTTCCTGCAAGTATATTCAGCTTAAGACTATCCTGTTGTTTTGTATAATCATACAGCAGATATATGGAAATCCCGAGAAGTGCCAGATCTATAAAATACTTTTCCCATCCCGGAACACCGCTGGCCGCCTTCTTATTCTTATTCTCTATTACAGTTGTCTTAGACACAGGTATAACAGGAATCAGCATGACAACTGCTGAAACGATGGCCGCTATGAAAGCTGCCAGTATCATTTCCGGATTCATATTATAGCCCTTAACCGGTTCCAGTGAAAAAGTAAGAAATCCGGTTGATGTAGCTATAAGCTTACCTACAAGAAATCCAAGCACCAGTCCGGGAATAACGGCAATTCCCGAAAGAATTAATGACTGGAGCATGTATATAAATACAATTCTTTTCCTCTTAACTCCTCTGCTATGAAGAACTGCAATCTCCCCCTGCTCCGAGCTTGTTATTCTCACGGATACCATTCCGATAAATATAAACACAAGTACGATCATCGGTATTGATATGGCATAGAGTATGGAGTTTACTGACTTAGCATCCTGCTCAGACTTAAAAAGCAATCCTGAAAAATTCTCACTTATATCAGGCTTATTTTTCTTAAAGCTTTTTATATATCCATATACATCCTTGCTGTTATCCGAATTGATCTTTCTGTAATCATATTGTCTGAAGAATATAACCTCACCCTTTGAAAGCTTATGGCTGGAAATAATCTCTTCAAGATCCTCCCTGGCAAGGAGAACTGAAGTTCCCATATCCTTCAGTCCGGAAATCCAGTAATAATCATCATAGCCTGCTTCTTCAATTATACCGACTATGATTAAGTTAACCGGAGGATTATCCGAATCACCAAGTCCTATTATTGAAAGCTTTTCTCCCACCACGAGATTATAAACATCCATAGATGCTGTACTGATCAGACATGGATAGTATCCCTCGGGCACATTTTCAGCCTTACTGATAGTTGTTCCATCCAGCACTTTAAAATGCTCTCCGTCATAATCCTCATTTATATAGTCAAGATCAAAATATCCATCCCTGGTTCTATACTCCATCTGAGTTGTTCTGCCCTTAACCTTTATATAATACTCACTGCCCACAACCGGAAGCCCAAGATACTTGTCCCAGATTGCCACTTCCTCTTTCGCAGCGTCCAGCATCATATCCACTGATAGCTCTCCCGGTTCGGCCTCCAATTCAAGATTATGCTTCATGGTTGCCGGATATTTTTCATTTTCCTCATAGGATTTTAAAAATTCGGACTGAATAAGCTTGTCTATCGATCCTCTTCTAAGCATCATAATAATGCTGGACACAGCAACTACCGATATTACACCTACCATGAGAGCCATATAAAGTCTGTATTTATTTTTTACCTTTGTGAATATAAATCTAAGCAACCCTTTAATCCTCTACTGCTATTTTATCCCCTGCCGATATACCATCCATTATAAGCCTTACGCTGTTCTGAGTACCGGGCTGATACACCAGTACAAACTGCTTTGATAAACCGAATTCCGTAACCTTCCATACATAATTCTTGCTTTCACCTGTAACACTGTTGGTTTCGGAATAAACCGCCTTTGTAGGTACAGTAACTACATTTTCAATAGATGCTCCCTTATAGAACACCTCTCCTTTTACATCACCATCTAACTTAAGTCCGTCAAATTCCGCAAAAAATGTCTCTGTAACTCCCTCGGTATATTTTTCCGAATGAGTCAGATGTTCCTTGCCGTCTCTGGTAAAGAGATAATACTTTTCGGGATTTCCGTTCTGTCCGATACTTTTCCCTTTATACTCTTTTCCGTCTATAACATATTTAATATCCCTTCCAAGAGCTGCAGGTGGCAGAAATCCTCCAATTGCCCCCATTGATCTGGGCATGACAATCTTCATGACATCCTTGCCTTTTCCGCATATGGTTAAGAGATACTGTCCCTTTCTGACAGTGGTATTATTCTTTAATTCCAATCTGCCGAATATACCATCCTTCTCAGCCTTGATCACAATCTCCCCGTCCGTATCACTTCCTATGGACTTTTCAGCCAGATCCTTCTTCAGCTGCTTTGCATCAAAATTGTATCTATAATTCTCCATATCTATCTGCTTCTCAGTCATATAGATATCTGTTTTTAGCTTATCCTCCATGAAAAGGCTTTCCTCCAGGGCGTCTGTCTCACTGGCAGGAGGCAGCTCTGCCACCCGTGCCTCTTCCAAGGCGGCATTCAGATTATTCAGCTGTTCATTCAGTCCATCTATGGTATCTTTATGATTCTTATCATTATCTATCTGGAGATTTTTAATATCAGCTATATCACCCTTTCCCACAACCGTTTTAATGGTACATAGGGCATCCCCCGCCGATGCAGGAGTTCCGCTGACTGTAGAAGTGTACCCCTTAAATACTGCATCCATGGGAGCCACATATATTGTATTCTCTGTCATTTGGAGAGAAAGAATATCTGAAGAGTATTCCTCTTCATAATCAGTCAGCTCCACATCATACTCAGAGTACTTTACAGGCATAGGCGACTTATTGTCATATAATACAAACTCTCCCTCACTGAGTCCGGACTTAACCTCAATATAATTCTTATCGGAAATGCCCACTTCTATATTTCTTTTTTCTCTGTTTCCCTGTTCATCAACCACATTACAATAGATTGTTTCTCCATCCAGGTAGAAGGAATCCCGCCCTATTGCCAGAACATTTTCCTTAACATTTCTGCTGGCATATATAAGAACCATTGTTCCCATGCTCATGGGAAGCTTGTCTGCTCTGAATCTGGCAAAAGGATAACCACCCATGGTTTTGGCGTAGCTCACCTCTCCCATTGTAAATTCATATTCGGACAGCATGATTTTCTGTCCCCCGTAATATGTATAAAAAACCTCACATTTTTTAAATGCACCGTCATCAATTCTCAGATCCGAAGCCTCAATATAGAGATCATCATAATCTGAAATGACAGCTATATTTTCATTTGCATCCACATAAGATGTGGCTGACACATCCTTAATAAAGGTAATATATCCACTGTGAGGAGCCGTAAATAACAGCTTGTTCTTCTGCTTTGTAAGATCATTTATTCTTCTATTCATATCCGCTATATCAGAATCAATCTTTTCCAACATATAGCGTCTGTCCTCTTCCTCGTTGTATATCTCAGTGGACTGCTCAAGGCTTCCTTCAAAATCATTAACAGCAATTGCAGCATTCTGAGTATATACCATCTTTTCCTCTACCTTTTTGGAAATGGCTTCGGAATTCTGCCTGCTGTAATTCAGGAACTCAATCTGGCTTCTGAGATTGGCAATGGTTTCATCATAATAGGATGTATCTCCCTTTGCTATAAGCTGTCCTTCTTCAACATAATCTCCGATACTCACGTCTATCTCGCTAAGCGAGATGCCCTTCTCAGTAAAGACCGGATAGCTTTCCGGCACTACAGAGCCTGTATATATATAGACCTCGCCTATATCTCTCCTGGTAACCGGTCTGTAGGAATCCGTAACTGCCGAAGGTGTAATCAGCTCCGGCGGAGTTTCCTCTGTTTTACCACAGGATACCGATGACATAAGAAATCCCGCCGCAAGGAAAAATGCCGTCAGCCTCCTTTTTAACCCGCGTCCACAAAGCTTTTTCTTATTATCTTTTCTGAATAACCCCTGTTTCAACTATCTGCTCCTTACCATCCTTCTAATTGCTTATTCTGTAATAAGATTAGTCAAGTCTCACCTGTTCACCGCCTGCAAGTCCGTCCGTGATTATAATATAATCGTCAACCTCTCTTCCGACCTTTACCTCAGCCACCCTGCAGAAACCATTATCCTGTACTATATAAACAAAATTTTTATCATCCTTACTGCTGACCGCTTTCTTTTTAACATAACAAACATCCTTCAGCTCTTCCATGTCGAAGGAAAGACTCATAAACTTCTCCACCGGCTTCACATTTTCGTCGGTAAATTTGAAATATACCAGGCTGTCTGAACAACCTTCCGGAGTATCAATAACCTCTACCTCGAACTCATTTACACCATCTGATGCTAAATGTTTTTCCCCGGTCTTAAATGTATAATCGCTGCTTTTTTCAGTTGTATATACACCTTTACCCTTTATAACCCTTATAAGCTCTGTCTGGGGCTTTACAAATCCACCCTTCACAATTGAATTAACATAAACCACCACTCCTTCGGTTTTAGCAACAACACTCAGGCTTTTATAGGTATTATTGATATCCTGAATATGAAGATCTGCAGCATCCAGTTCACGTCTCTGCTTTTTTATCATATCTGAATAATCCGTATCGGGATGGATCTGCTCCAAAACCTTTAAATGATTTATCTCAATCTCTGCATCTCTTTTCTTTTTCTGATAATCCCTTATTGATTCATCCAGAATTTCAGAGTGAAATGATATCATCACATCCCCTTCTTTTACATAGTCTCCGGAATCCACAAGAACCTCATTCACTTCAAGCTCATAGGTTTCAATTAACTCATTATATTCCTCCTGAGAATATGAATAGCTCACCGCTTCATAGTCAAGCAGTGTGAGTTTTCCCTCATATCTGGGGGATATATTACCTCTGATGACCTCCGTAACACCCGGAACCACCGCATCATAATGGGGTTCATTTGGCGGAACAAGGTTCTCTTCGGAACCCGAACCGCAGCCTGTAGCTGAAGTAAGAAGCACCGCCATGAGAAATGCAATTAATTCAGTTTTTCTTTTCCTGTTTTTCCTCATAATTCATCCATTTATTGTTAAAAATCTAAAATTTGCATTGTACTTCATCATACAAAAGCATTCTACTTTAAAAATGCATCAAAAATGTATATAAATGCATACTAATTTATACTAATTTATTTTATTTTATGATACAATCAAAAGCCTAAGGGGGATAGTGAAAAATGCTGAAAATCATGATCGTTGAAGACGAAAAACCCATTTCCGATCTCATACGTCTTAATCTTACAAAGGCCGGATATTCCTGCACTACGCTGTATGATGGAAAATCGGCTGCCGATATTCTCGAGGATCATACCTTTGACCTGATCCTTCTTGACGTAATGCTTCCTGAGATAAACGGCTATGAACTGATGGAATATATAAGACCTATGGGTATTCCCGTCATATTCATAACTGCCATGTCTTCTCTGGATAATAAAATGAGAGGGCTCACCTCAGGTGCAGAGGATTACATTGTAAAGCCCTTTGAGATTGCTGAGCTTCTGGCCAGAATCAATATAGTACTCCGCCGGTATAATAAAGCCTCAAAGGAACTTGAGTTCGGCAGCATCCATGTAGACATAGACAATCGGACAGTCACCAAAGACGGCGAGGTTGTAAATCTCACCCCGAAGGAATTCGAGCTTCTTGTAATGTTCATGCGAAATGTAAATATCACTCTCTACAGGGAACGTCTGTATGAAAATGTCTGGGAAACTGATTGGAGCGGAGATACCAGAACACTTGACCTTCATGTGCAGAGGCTGAGACGTAAACTGAACCTGAAGAATAATCTGAAATCCATCTATAATACCGGCTACAGACTGACTGAATAGCAGCCCGACTTAACAGCAGACTGACCGAATAGCAGCCCAACACAATTCTGCGAGGAAATACATGAAATTCCGTTACAAGGTTATTATAATTAATATATTCTTACTTTCGATCACCCTGGGAATAGTAGGGTTTATTCTGATGCAGAGAACCTACAGGATAACCATGGATTCGGCAGTAAAGTCTGCCGTAACCACCAATAACCTTGTTCAGTCCTCTGTCGAATACTCACTTCTTGATATAATAAACAGCAGCGAAGAAAGAATAAAAACCGGACTTCCTTCCATAGGAAAAACCGTATACAGCGGAATGATTTCCGGTGAAGAACGTCTCATCATAAGATATAACGATGAATATGTATACCTCAGCTGTCCATATTCAGATAATTTTGACTATCTGGAAAAAAACAGCTTTTTTGATTTTTCCGGAGATACCATGAAGAATTATATGATTCTCCGGGAGGATGACCGTGTTTTTATCTATGTCACCTCCTATTCGGGGATGGGTGAAAACGCACTCAATGTAATAACCGGTCAGGATATAACCGACATCGATTTATTCATGAGAGAAACCATCGCAAATTACCGGAACATGACCATCATCATTCTTTCCTCATCCACTCTCCTGCTTTATATCATAAGCCGTCTTCTGACCAGACCTCTTGAGCAGCTCAGTACCACAACAGATTCCTTCGCTAATGGTGATTACTCCATCAGGTCACACATAAAGAGCTCCGATGAGGTAGGTAATCTTTCGGAAAGATTTAATTCCATGGCCGATTCCGTAGAGGATCATGTTGAAGAATTGAATGATATGATCCACAGGCGCGAACAATTTGTTGCAGACTTTACACATGAGATAAAAACACCTATGACCAGTATTATCGGATATGCAGACACCATGCGCTCTCTGGAGCTCTCACATGAAGAGCAGCAGACCGCGCTTAATTATATTTTTTCTGAAGGCAAACGTCTCGAAGCAATGTCCATGAAGCTTTTTGATCTGCTTTATCTTAAGGACCATCCCATCGAGATGCTTGACATTTCCACTGCTGTCCTTGCAAAAAATGTAACGACCAGTATCACTCCACTTATGGAAGCATCAGGCATAAGCCTTAAATATGATATTGAACCCGCAGTAATAAAAGGTGACCAGGCGCTTCTGGAGACAGTTTTCATCAACCTTCTGGACAATTCCAGAAAGGCATCTTCTGCCGGAGGAACAGTTGAATTCATCGGAAAATCCATTTCTTCCGAAACATCAAACCCGGACAAAGAAAAATGTCTTTACCGCTTTACTGTCAAGGATTACGGAATAGGAATCAGCGATGAGGACAAGAAAAAAATATTCGATGAATTCTTGATGGCTGATAAATCCAGAACCCGCGCCGCAGGAGGTGCAGGACTTGGTATGTCCCTTGTATCAGTTATACTTTCAAGACATAATACATCTCCCGAAATTGAAAGCACTTTGGGTGAAGGAACAAGCATTTATATTGATTTTGAAATAATTAGGAGCGAGTCATGACACATACCGGAATCAATAAAAAAAGAATATTTCTTTCCTTCTTCGTTCTGCTGCTGATAATATTCACGGTTGGAGCTTCTCTTTTTATGCCCGGATATTATATAGATAAGATCAAGTCCGCAGACGAAGGAATCTCTTCTGCTGTTCCTACGGAGTACTATTCAGGTCCTTCAGACGCTATAGTTAAGAATGCTTCACTGCACCTGTCTGAAGAACAGTGCACCAGCCTGATTTATGGTGAATGGGAAAGTGACATTTCCGATGCAGATCCATCTGACTGTACCAAAAGTGAGTATGAGATTGTCTCAGCTTATGATTATGGAATTCATTCCGAATATCAGAACTGGTATACCTGGAAGGCCAAGCCCTACAAAGCAGTGGACACCACCTTCAAAACTTATGCCGCCATATTTTGGAAAATAACCTTCACAAAATACGACGGCACAGATATAAGAACCTATTATGTTACAGAAGGAGGCACCATATTGGAAGGTGATAAAATCCCTTATGATTTCCAATAACTCCTCTTCCCTCAAAAATTGAATTCGTCAAAAGCTAAAAAGCTTCCATCCATTGCATTTATATATATAATTCCCACAGTTCCATTTCCATCAATTATATCACTCTCCCAGGCAGGAACCAGAGCGTATTCACCCTCTGTATCCGGAGAGGGCTGTGGATAATAAATCAATTCCGCGTAGTCTATTGTTAAATCCTTACGTGTATTTGTGCCCATAATAGAATCTATATTATCCTGAACTGCTTTTTCCAGAGAAGCCATGGCACTGTTAAAGTCAAGTATTTCAGAATCCGGTGACACCTGATCGATAAATTCATAATTTTTTGAAAGTCCGATTCCGAACACTCCCTCATCATCAACCATAGCTTCCGGATTTCCTATAAATCTCTCATACATACCTTTCCGATATACTAATAATCCCGCCAGAGTCATATTGCTTACTATATATCCATTCCTTACAGCCCCTGACAGCTTTGGATCATGTAGAGAATCTCCCGGATAGAATATAATTTCCATCCCCGCTTCCTTAGCCGAAGATATCATTCCGTCATATACAGTGCACTCAAACTTTTCAGTCATAATCTCATGTACCATATCTTCTAATTCTTCGGATGAGCTTTGAGTAAGGTTTTCTACGCCGGCCAAAGCCTCATTTACATTTATTCCAATAGGTGTAACTGCCCCCAAGGCTGCATTCTCATCATAAAGCACCATATTTCCGTCACCCCAATTTACAGCAAAATGATCACATGTATCATTACCTATTACGTCCCCGGGATTTTTGGGGTACAGATTATAATAAATGCCCTCATATTCCCGATCGTAAATTATCATCATTTGATATGGAACATCTCTGTAGCTTCCTTCATAGGTGTGAATAAAAAAATCTTCCTCTTCAACCCATGCAGCGCATTTATATCCCATACTGTAATTACGATTCAAAAATGAAGCATAGGCATTCATTCCGCTTTCAATAATACGAAGTGAGTCTCCATTTTCTACGGATAATTCTCTCCCCTCTTCGTCAAGCTTCTCTGCAGAATCGCCAAAAATATTATTAACTATTTCCTCTTCTTGTATATCATCTTCAGTAACACTTCTGACTGAATAAATCGGAATCCTGTCTATCTCATTGTAAACCTTATAATTAATATCAAAGCTTACATTTACCCCTCTTACCGTAATGTCCTTCTGAAATGTGAATTCACTTCCTCCCAGTCTGCCATCAAGTGTTCCTTCAACAACCGCCTCATTTTCCGGCCCACCGGCTTCCTTTGAAGTATCGGCTGTCTCCGTGCCATATTCTGCGATTTCATAGCTGTCCTTGTTTCCACAGGCATTTAATGACATAACCATTGCTGCTGCAAGGATAAAACCAGTTAAAGTATTACGTTTAATCAAAGTCATTTTTCCTTTCCGGTCTCAGAACCTACTCAAGTACACTGACAACACTTCCGTCCATTGCATTAATAACTATATTCCCAATATCGCTACTGGAGCTGTCTATTCTCACAACCCATGCCGGAATCAAAGAATACTCATCTCCATTATCCGGAGAAGGCTGAGGATAGTACATCAGATTGACACGGGTGACTTGCAGATTGCTTAATTGAGTTGCTTCTTTAATCGTTGTAATATTATCTTCTATTGCATTTACCAGTGATGACATTACATTATTGAAATCAAGGATCTCGCAGTCCGATGATATTTCATCCTCGAATTCATAGCACCTCATAAAACTGAGACCGAACACACCATCGTCATCAACATAAGCATTACTTAGATCAAAAGTAGCCGCATCCGATGCTATATATACATAGCGCAGAATTTTATTATATATATTAAGTCCTGCCAGATTTCCTCCGCCATTTACAACATATCCATTTCTTACTGCACCTGAAAATGTCGGATCCTTGATTGAATCTCCCGGATACAGAATGATTTCCTCCCCATACTCCCTTGTAGAATGTAAGGTTACACCACGCATATTATAATCAAATTTTCCGGTGAGCATTTCATATACGGCATCCTCTAATGTCTCATCTGTTGCTTCTGTAAGATTAGGACGATCTCCCATTACTTCCTGAACATTTACACCAACCGGTGACATCGCATATGCTGTATCATCATATAACACCAGATTTCCATCCCCATGATAAATCACCATATGATCACATTCTTCATTACCGATCACATCCCCCGGATTTTTGGGGTACAGCGCATAACATACATGTTCAAACTCTTCACTATAGGTAATCATAAGCTGATATGCAGCATCCCTGTAATTTCCTTCATAGGTATGAATAAAATAATTCTCCGCATCAACCCACACCGGATGTTCACGAACATCCGACCATGTATACATGCTGTACAGGCCAACCCCATACTCAAGTATTTCCCTTGAATCACCATTTTCCGTCGAAAACTCTCTTCCCTCTTCATCAAGCTTTATGGCTGAATCGCCGAAAATGTTTTCTACTATTTCCTCTTCATGAATATCTTCTTTACCGCTTTTTCTGACTTTATAGATTGGAATCCGTCCTACGTTGCCTGCCTCATAGTTAATATCAATTTTTACATTGATTCCATTTGCTGAAATGTCCTGCTGAAATGAAAGCTTATTTCCGCCAAGTCTATCAGCAATCGTACCTTCGCTGCTCTGCTGATTCTGTTCCTTCTCATCCGATTCCTCAGCAGTTCCCCCTTCAACCTCTTCTACTGTCGCTTCAATCTGAGTATCATCATCCTCAGCCGCCCCGGCTGTCTCCGTACCATATTCAGCAACTTCATAATCATCCTTGGTACTACATGCATTAAGTGACATAAGCATCGCTGCTGCCAGAGCGAGACTTACAAACGAACTTTTTTTATTAAACCTCTTCTTCATTGGCGTCACCCCCCCTAAAATTTCTACCGAGCCTATCATATCAAAGGTTTGTATCACAAATGCATCAAAAAAGGAAACCGTACAACAAAATTGTATCGGTTTCCTCATTTTAAAATCTTAATTTTCTTATTTCTTTTTATTCGGAATAGTCTCTGAGAGTCTTTCCATAACAGCACTTACTTCGTCAGCTGATGCAATAAATGCTTCTGCGACCTTCGGATCAAAATGTGTACCGGAATCCTCCTTAATTATATCCATCGCCTTTTCAAACGGAAATGCTTTCTTGTAGCATCTTTCCGATACAAGTGCATCAAAGACATCCGCTACGGCCATAATTCTTGCGGCAAGGGGTATATCTTCTCCGGCAAGTCCCTGGGGATAGCCTTTGCCGTTCCATTTCTCATGATGGGACATGGCAATATTTCTGGCCTGCTCCAGATATCCTGATTCAGGAAGACTCTTAATAGTCTGATCTATGACCTCGGCACCGCAGATGGTATGTGTCTTCATGATTTCGAATTCTTCATCAGTCAGCTTACCGGGCTTATTGAGTATGGCATCCGAAATGGCTATCTTACCGATATCATGAAGCGGTGCCGATCTCTCAACATCAAACATGAACTGATCCGTTAGTTCATCTGTATAATATCCCAGCTCACGCAGCTTATTCATTATAATTCTTGTATAAGCCGCAGTCTTCCTTACATGGTCTCCCGTATTCTCATCACGGCTTTCAACCATATCGGCAAGTACCATTATAAGCGAATCCTGCATCTGGGCAATGGTCTCATTTTTCATCTGAAGATCATTCAGATAATGGACATTGTTTTCGGTAGTCTTGGTAAATGCCCGGTACATGTTTTCTATCTCATCACCGGTATGTATATCCAGCTTTTTCATATGCTCAACATTTTCTTCAAGTGCTTCTTCACTGTCATACATAAATGCCCCGGCACTGATAGCCATAGTATTTACAGGATATATTATATTATATTCCGATAGCCAGAGGCCTATGGCTATAACTAATATAAAGAATCCCAGGAAGAGAGACAAAAGCTTTACAAGGAAGCTCAGTTCTTTATGAAGTATGACACCCATGGAAATGTCGGCTGCAGCATAGCATACACAATTACCATCCTTGTCATAAACAGGCTCAAATGCTGTGATCAGCCATCCGTATGAATCATTGGAAATCTTAGGTTCAACGGGTTTTCCTGCCAGCAGATCCGGAATATCCTCTAAATATGCGGACTCATAATTCTGAACATACCCGGGGTCAGATCCCTTTATATCATCGGTATCCAGATCGAATACCACATGGCATCCATCTTTCTTCATCTGATAAGCATATATAAACTCAATATCCGGAGAACTTTTCTTTATCTGATACAGAAGCCTCTCCGTTTCAATATACCCTTCTGC
>CAMOCO010000051.1 GCA_946610715.1 uncultured Clostridia bacterium
ACACCGAATGATATCTGAATGCTGTTACATAGCAGCGAATCCGGCTTTGATGTCCTCAATGATATCATCAACATTTTCAAGTCCGACTGAAAATCTTACCATACCGCCTTCGATTCCGGCAGCAACAAGCTGTTCATCGGTAAGCTGACGATGAGTCTCGCTTGCAGGATGAAGTACACAGGTTCTGATATCGGCAACATGAACTTCATTTGAAGCAAGCTTCAGTGAATTCATAAATTTCATTGCGGCATTTCTTCCGCCCTTGATAACAAAGGAGATAACACCACTGGACTTGCCGCCCAGGTATTTCTCAGCAAGCGGATAATTCGGATCTGAAGGAAGTGCCGGATATGTAACCGACTCGACATTTTCATTTCCCTGAAGGAACTGTGCTACTTTGATAGCATTCTGATAATACTGTTCCATTCTGATAGGAAGTGTTTCCAGACCAAGGTTAAGAAGGAAAGCGGAGTGAGCAGCCGGATAGCATCCGAAATCTCTCATAAGCTGCATACGTGCTTTGATGATATAAGCCATCTTACCATAGGTTTCTGTATATGAAATTCCATGATAGCTTTCATCAGGCTCGACCAGTTCAGGGAAGTTACCATTTGTCCAGTCGAATTTTCCGCTGTCAACGATGATACCGCCGCCCTGAACGGCATGTCCGTCCATATACTTGGTGGTTGAGTGAACAACTATATCTGCGCCGAATTCAAATGGTTTGCAGAGAATAGGTGTTGCAAATGTATTATCTACTATAAGTGGAACATTATGCTCATGTGCAAGTTTTGCAAATCTTTCGATATCAAATACCTTAAGCGCGGGATTTGCAATAGTCTCGCCGAATACAAGCTTTGTATTTGGCTTAAATGCCGCTCTGATCTCATCATCGGTTGAATCCTGACTTACGAATATACATTCGATTCCCAGCTTTTTAAGAGTAAAAGCGAAGAGGTTGATGGTTCCGCCGTAGATCTCGGGAACGGAAATGATGCTGTCGCCTGCTTGAGCTATATTAAGGATTGAAAGAAGTGATGCTGCCTGACCTGATGATGTGGCCATAGCGCCTACACCGCCTTCAAGCTGGTTGATCTTTTCTTCCACAGCCATAACTGTGGGATTTGCGAATCTAGAATAGATGAGTGCCTTGGTTGGGTCATCAAATACAGCTGCAATCTCTTCTGTTGAATCAAAACGATAGGTTGTGCTCTGTACTATAGGCAGAACACGTGGTTCGGAATTCTTTGGCGTATAGCCTGCATGCAGACATAATGTCTCGTCTTTCATTTTACTTCTCCTCCGGTAAATTATTATTCAGCTGCTGCATCTCCGGGTGAAGCTACAGCATTTTCATAAAGTAAATCCATGATTTTTTCTTCAAGTACGGTGAAATAATAATCCTCATCTGTATAGCCCAGCTGTGCATTGAGCTGTGAAACATCATTAAATCCCGTCTGTTCCAGGAGTTCCTGAACCTTGGCATTATATTCTTCTTCTGAAACTGTGATATTCTCTGCATCTGCAATGGCTACAACTACCATTTTTTCACGGATGAAGCTCTCTACAGCAGTTTTAATCGTTGATCTGAAAGTTTCTTCATCATATCCGAAGTAGTATCCGAGAAGTGTGTCAAGGTCAACACCGTTGGAAGCTGCATAGTCTTCATATTGTGCGATAACGGTATCGATTCTGTCCTGAATTTCCTGTTCGGGGTATTCTACAATAGTGGTTTCATCTATTACCTTCTGAAGGATAGCTCTCTTGTCGGTGGAAAGACCATTTTCGGTTTTATCCTTTTCCAGCTGCTCTTTTGTACCCTTTTTATAATCTTCTATTGTGCTGTATTCTCCGTCAGTTGCACTTGCTATGAAGCTGTCGTCAACAGTAGGTGTAATCTGCTCACCCTCAATATAGTTAAGGGTTGTTTTAAATACAGCCGGCTTTCCGGCAAGCTCTGTGCTGCCGTAATCATCCGGGAAGGTTACATTTACATCGAAGGAATCACCGGGTTTATGACCAACTATCTGCTCATCAAAGTTATCAATATATCCGCTGCTTCCTAAGGTGATGACTGTTCCCTTACCCTGTGTGTCACCGCCTTCAAAGGCTTCATCATTTATATATCCGGTATAATCAATATTTACAGCGTCACCCCATGTTGCCGTACCTGTCATAATCTGTTCTGTTGTGGAATTCTGGCTTACGAGGTTATCAAGCTGATACTGAACATCTTCATCAGTAACGGTTGTATCCGTGGGCTCATAGGAAACACCTTTATATTCGGCAAGCTTTACCAGGGGCCTGTATTCCTTTTTGAGTTCGCTTACGATCTGGGCATCATCACCCTTTGCGCCGCAGCCGGCAACGGTAAAGAGAAGCATCGCACCCGCAACAACCATACTAAGTCTTCTGGATTTTGACTTCATTGTTATAATTTCCTTTCAATATAATAACTTTTTTAAATACTGCCATATTTTTTGGTATAACTCCGTTATAATAGCACAACATGTTTTAAAAATAAAGGGGTTATGCTATACTTTTAACGGAATTTTAAGGATTTCAGACAGTATATAAAGTGATTTTTATGATGATAAGAAATGAGACATTTATGATGATTCGGAGGCGATAAATATGGAAACAAAAAAGATTAAAATCAAGTATCACACAGATAAGATAGAAAAGCTTCGTTATATTGATGGGAAGAGTGACTGGATAGATCTGAGAGCTGCAGAGGATGTGAGCCTAAAAGCAGGTGAATTCAGACTGATCAGCCTGGGCATTTCCGTGAAGCTTCCCGAGGGGTATGAAATGATCATTGCGCCCAGAAGCTCAACCTATAAGAATTTTGGGATAATCCAGACCAACAGCATCGGTGTGGTGGATGAAACATATTGTGGTGACAATGATATTATTATGATGCCTGTAAGAGCTGACAGAGATACAGAGATAAAGGTAAATGACAGAATATGCCAGTTCAGAATTATAGAGCATCAGCCGGCCATTGTATTTGAAGAAACTGACTGTCTCGGATCGGCTGACAGAGGCGGATTCGGTTCTACCGGAACGGCCTGAAAAAAGTACAAAGAAAGGAAAGAGGTGATTTCATGAATATTCTTACAAATAGGCAATTCAGAATAATAACGTTTTCCTTCATGCACAGAGTACACTTGATTATATGCTTCATGTATTTGGATAAATCCATGTATGAACTTTAGAATGAATAGAAAAAACCCCGTATCCGGCAGGATACGGGGTTGAATTTTTTTCTTTTATTCCTGTGTTGCTGCAGCTGCAGTAATGATAGCCATTGAATAAACTTCCTGAGCTGTACATCCGCGGGACAGGTCATTTATAGGTGAATTAAGTCCCAGAAGAAGCGGACCGAAAGCTTCGAAGTTACCGACTCTCTGAGCAATCTTGTAACCGATATTTCCTGCATTGATGTCAGGGAAGATAAATGTATTTGCATGTCCTGCAACCGGTGAATCAGGTGCTTTCTTTCCTGCAACATTCGGTGAAACAGCTGCGTCAAACTGAAGCTCGCCGTCGATAGGAATGTTAGGAAGAAGTTCCTTGGTTTTTGCAGCGGCATTACGCATCTTGTCAACGCTGTCGCCCTTTCCGGAGCCCTTTGTTGAGTAGCTGAGGAATGCAACCTTAGGATCAATGCCGAAGAGCTGAGCACATTTGATGGTTTCTGTAGCAATCTCAACAAGATCTTCCTCTGAAGGATCGATTGTGATAGCACAGTCACCCATTGCCAGTACTTCATTTCCGCCTGTAGCATTTGGACGTACAAGAATGAAGCATGATGTAACAATCTTGTTGCCCGGCTTTGTCTTAACAAGCTGGAATGCCGGTCTTACAGTATCTGCTGTTGAATATGATGCTCCGCCGAGAAGGCAGTCTGCAATACCCATCTTTACAAGCATTGTACCGAAATAGTTATTTGATTTAAGTGTCTCTCTTGCTGTTTCCTCTGTGGCTCCTTTTGCCTTACGGATTTCAACAAATGCAGCTACCATTTCATCAATCTTATCATAATTGTTAGGATCGATTATATTTGCACCGCGGATATTGAAACCGCTTTCTTCAGCAAGCTCATGAATCTCATCAGGATTTCCTATAAGGATAGGCTTGATAAAATTACTTGCAAGAAGTCTGGATGAAGCCTCAAGTATACGAGGGTCGTTTCCATCAGGAAGGACGATCGTTTTTGGAGAGGCTTTGAGTCTTTTGATCATTTCTCCAAAATTATACATAGTGTCACCTCGCAAAAAATTAATTTCAAAAAACATCACAAATCAGTATATCACAATGATTTTTTATGCACAAGAGAAGCGTTAAAAATATACATTTGTTACACTTTTGTTGCTGATTTTATGGTAAAATTACACGAGAAAAAAGGTGAATTTAAGCCTGAAAATATATTAAGATACAGAGACGATGCACTTAAATCTGCAATCAACCTGAACAAGCAGAATGCTGCAGAACTAAATAAGCTTAATGTACTTTCAAAGTCCATGGGTTCACAGATCAGCACGGTATCGCTTGGAATAGCTGTACCAAATGTAAAGGCTAAACCGAATCCTAAAAATTGAGTGCAAAAGAGGCTTCAATAATATATAATACTATGATGTAGATTCAGAAGGAAAAGTGCGTAACAATGAGTAAAAAGAAGAAGAGACTTCGTAAACTTTTAATAACGCTGGGAGTGATACTTTTGCTTTTTCTGAGTGCCTGGTGGGCAGCTTATACCAAGACCAGAAGCGAAAGAAAAAAGAAAAATGCAGTCAGGGATAAACTTGAAAAGTATTATGCTGACGGCGATTACGAAGAAATGACCAATTATTATTATATGCAGGGGGATATAAAGGGCACAAAGTACGCCAAATATAAGCGAATGGCGGAGCTTTATGATGAATACTCTGCGGCAGACGGTTATATCCGGGAGGCATATGATAAATTCGCATCGGGGGACGAAGTCCGGGTGGATTATTCCTGGGAGCTGGAGCAGATGTTCCGGGTGATTCTGATATGTGACATTTACCGTGATGAAGGATATCCCTATGACGAAGAAAAGGGCGTGAAAGATATAAGAAACAAGGTTACGAATTATCTTCAGGGCGTGCTGCTGCTGACAGACAGCGAGATAGGTAAGCTGTCGGGCCGCTATCTTCAGGCGAAAACCAATGAGGAGATTGAAGAGGTCAAGGCGGATATCGATAAACTGGCGGTTGAGTCCATGTCAAGACTCAAACAGTGATATGTAAAATTAGTTTTAAGGAGAGAAAAAATGGGTGAAGTGGTTTTTAAACAGAGAAAAAGATTATGGTGCGGGCTTCCGTGGACTTTTACGGTTTACAGCTTCGATACAGAAAGGATTTTTGTAAAGTCCGGAATGCTTAATATCAAAGAAGATGAGGTCAGATTATACAGAGTACTGGATATATCACTCAGGAGAAATTTTCTGCAGAGAATATTCGGTCTCGGAACTATAAGAATAGACAGTTCCGACAAGACTTTGAAATGCTTTGAATTCAAGAATATCAAGCATGCAAGAGAAGGAAAAGAACAGCTCTCACAGCTTGTTGAAGAGGAAAGAATGAGAAAACGTATTTCAGGCAGAGAATTTATATCCGATCATGACCATAATGGTTATGAAGATTTTGATGAGTATCATGATGATTACGGAGAAAGATAAAAATGTCCAAGCAGGAGAATCAGAAACTGAAGCTGTTATATATTCTGCAGATTCTCAAAGAGAAAACGGACGATGAGCATGGGATTACCGTGGCGGATTTAATTGACGAGCTGGCTCAGTATGATGTTACGGCCGAGAGAAAGAGTATCTATTCGGACCTAAAGGCGCTTGAAAGTTTCGGTGTCGATATTATATCCGAAAAGGTCGGGAGAAATGTTTATTATCATATAGCCGGCAGGGAATTCGAGCTGGCTGAGCTGAAGCTCCTTGTGGATTCGGTTCAGGCCGCTAAGTTTATTACCGAGAGAAAATCCGACAGACTTATCAGAAAGATAGAGAGTCTTGCCAGCGTTTACGAGGCACAGCAATTGCAGCGCCAGGTTTTTGTTGCGGATCGCATCAAAACCATGAATGAGAGCATTTACTATAATGTGGATAAGCTTCATCAGGCAATCGGAAGTGATGCAAAGGTAAGTTTTAAGTATGTTCAGTGGAATGAGAAAAAACAGCTGATTCCAAGACATGATGGGAAACTGTATATCGTAAGTCCCTGGGCGCTTTCATGGGATTCCGATAATTACTATCTTATCGCCTATGATTCGGAGGATGAGAGCATCCGTCATTACAGGGTGGATAAGATGCTTGATATCAAAGAGCTGAAGGAAAGACGTGAAGGAAAACGGATATTCAGGCAATTTGATATGGCAAAGTATGCTATGAAGACTTTCGGTATGTTCGGTGGAGAGGATTACAGAGTCCGCCTCAGATGTAAGAACAGCTATGCCGGTATTATCATAGACAGGTTCGGAAGAGATGTTATGCTTGTTCCCGACGGAGAAGAGCATTTTACGGTCAATGTGGATGTAATGCTGAGTCCCCAGTTTATTGCATGGGTGATAGGCCTGGGGGACGGGGTGAAGATTGTCTCACCGGATGAAGTTGTGGATGCGATGAGGTCTGAGATCAAAAGGCTTTCAAAGCAGTATGAGGAAGTATAGATTATGGACGAAAATGAAAATTTGGTCTATGTCGATGAAAAGGCATTTGCCGAATATTCACAAAAGAAAAAGAGTAAGAAAAAGAAGCTGATCATCACATTTTCCGTGATTTTCGGTATTCTTATTTTCGGTTATTTTTCCATGGTTTATATTTGCACAAAGGTTTATAATCCGGGAACTGTTATAGACGGAATGGATATGTCATTTAAGTCGGTGGATTCTGCCGAAAATCTGGTGGGTGAGAAGTACCGTACTTATGAAATGACCATAAAATACAGAGACGGGGAAGAAAAGGTAAAGACCGCCGACATTGGCGCACGGGTTGACATAAGAAATAGCCTGGAGGATATAAAAGCCGGTCAGAATCCATTTATGTGGTTCAGGTTTGACAAGGTGACGGAATATAAAGCCGAAAAGGTTATATCTTATGATAGTGCGGCGTATGACAGGTTTAAGCTTGAAAATATGAGACTTGATGAAATGCTGATGGAAGAACCCGAGAATCCGGAGATCAAGCTTATTGACGGAAGATATGAGGCTGTTCCGGGAAATCCGGGAACAAAGATCGATATAGAGCTTTTTGATAAGCAGCTTAAAAAGCATTTTGAAGCCATGGACAGTAAATTTGATGTGGAAAGTGACGGATGCTATGTGAAGTCCTGGCTATCCGTGGATTCGAATTCTGTTAAGTCCTGTGTTGAAAAGGCCAACGGCATGCTGCATGCAGAAGTGACCTATCTATATGGCGATACAGAAGTGCCGGTGGTGACAAGTGATGATATTGCCGACCTTATCAGAATTGATAAGGGTTACAGGATTACTTTGGACAGAAATATGATTCGGAAAATCGTGTCGGATTTTGCCGAAACACATGATACATATAATAAAGAAAGACAGTTTAAAACCCACGACAATAAGATCGTTACAATTCCTGCCACCGAATACGGCTGGGAGCTGAATACCGAGGGAGAGCCGGAGCAGATATATAGCGATATATGGTCGAGAGCGTCTGTTACAAGAGAGCCTGAGTTTCTCCATCGGGGCTATACCTACAGTGTCGGAAACGGTGGAGTGGATGATGTGGGTAATACCTATGCGGAAGCCGATCTGACCAATCAGAAGGTTTACTTATATGTTCACGGGGAAAAAATCCTGGAGACAGACTGTGTTTCCGGTAAGGTGACCGCAGGAATGTCAACTCCCGCAGGACTATATCAGATAAATATTCATCAGAGAAATGCCATTCTCCGGGGAGGTGAGGAGCCGGTTCCGGTGGATTACTGGATGAGATTTGTAAGGGGAATCGGATTTCATGATGCAACATGGAGATACAGCTTCGGCGGAGATATCTATTATGCAAATGGATCTCATGGCTGCATAAATCTTCCATATGATGCGGCGAAGACCATGTTTTATAATACTGAAATAGGAACCCCGGTAATCGTATATTGGAGATAAATGCCGCATTTTAAAATCGGAGATATGAGATGAAAAAGATATTATTTGTTCTTACGGGAGGAACTATCGGTTCCTTCAGTGATGATACGGGACATAATGCTCCTGATGCAGAGAAGGCTGTACCTATTCTGATGAAGGGACTCAGAGAGTCGGACAGTCCGTTCAGGGATCAGGAGTTTGAGGTGACATGTCCTCTTATTACACTCAGTGAAAATATGTCAATACACAAATGGAATATGCTTATCGCATCACTGAGAAATGTGGAATTCAGCAATTATAAAGGTATTATCATAGCCCATGGGTCCGATACGCTGCACCTTACCATGCCGCTTATGGCAGAGGTCTTAAAGGGATGTCCGGTGCCGGTGGGATTTGTTGTGAGCCACAGATCTCTGGAAGATAAGACGGCAAATGGCATAGTGAATTTTATAAGTGTAGTTGAATATATCAATTACCTGAGGAGCGGAGTATTTACCATATACAGAAATACAGACGGGGTTTTGTACATCCATAAAGCAGAGGAAATCCTGAGATGCGGTGATTTTTCGGATGATTTCTATAGTTCGGGAATGAAGGTTTATAGCAGAGAGGATTATATGAATCAGATAGAAGAGGTGGAAAAAATGGGTGATTCAAACGCTTCGGATATTATGGAAGCGGAAGAGATGCCTATCAGGAAGCTTCGCCCTCTTTCAGACAGTGTACTGGTAATAGATCCGTATGTCGGAATAAATTATGATAATTATGATATCAGCAATGTTCGTCACGTGCTTCATCTGACATATCATTCGGGAACGGCAGACTCCGAGAAACTGCCGGCTTTTATCGAAAAATGTGCGGCGGCAGGCGTGGATGTGTATCTTGCGCCGGTTTCGGAGAATTATAAATACAGTACTACTTATAAATTGATACAATCAGGCGCAAAGCCTATGTATAATATGACAGCGGGAGCGGCATATGCCAGGCTTCTGGTACAGGATTCGGGAGATCAAAGATGAACCATTTATTGATAGTAATGACATTATTTGCGGGCGGAAGTATGCTTGGATGGGTGATAGAACTGTTCTTCAGGCGATATCTCGATCCGGTGGAAAGACTAAAAAAAAGGTTCAGCAATCCGGGCTTTCTTGTCGGCCCATGCCTTCCCATATACGGAACCGGACTGGTGGCACTTTACTTCCTCGCCCAAATAAGGATTCCGGCGCTGGAAGCATCTCACCCAATAATTCATAAGCTGGTGGTATTCCTGCTGATGGCTCTATTCATGACGCTTATAGAATTTGTCACGGGAATGATATTTATCGTGCACATGCACTTGGAACTTTGGGATTATACTCCATATTGGGGAAATATCAAAGGTGTTATATGTCCTCTTTTCAGCTGCTTCTGGTATGCGCTTGCCGCATTTTATTATATGGTCATGCATCCCAGGGTTGAAGCGATACTGCAGTGGATATCCCGGAATCTGACATTTTCATTTTTTATAGGATTTTTCTACGGAATATTTGTTCTGGATATTATCTACTCCTTTAATGTTGTTGTAAGGATCAAGAAATTGGCTGAAGAATATAATATCGTTGTCCGCTACAGAGCACTGAGAAGCAAGGTTCAGGATCTTGCGGAGGATGCCAAGGACAGAAGTGCAGCATTTATGCTTTCAAAATTTACAACGAATTCGCTCAGATCAATGTTCGCAAATTACAGAGAAAACTTTTCTGTTAAAAGAATCATGATGGCTCCTATCAAAGCCGTGGCAGATAAAGTAGATGTGACTGAGATAAAGGATAAGATCAGTGATATAAGGGGACGAAGAGAGATTATCAAGGATTCTGATGAGGAAGCATCCGTGGAGAATGATGAATAATAATGAATTGTAAAAATAATGAAAAATAATTCCCCGGATTTTACCGGGGAAGGTTCAATCTATAAAAGGGTTATTATAAGTTCTGTTATATAAACCGTAAAGCAGGCCGCTAATGCGACGGTGGTGAGGCTGTGATTCTTTATTGCCAGAATGATAGCAACTATAAGACCTGCTGCTGCGGAAATGACGCTTCCTGTGGCCGTAAATATAGCCGGGATGGTCATTGCCGTAAGTACTGCGTAGGGAATATAGTACAGGAATGAACTTAGAAACCTGTTTTCAATCTTATTCTTAATAGCGGCAAAAGGTATTGCCCTTATAAGATAGGTTGATAAAACCATTAAAATAAGGTAAGTAAGGAAGGTGTCATGCATTATGCGTCACCTCCTTTTTTTCTGCCTCGTCAGATGAAGTATTATCCGATGAGGCATCGTCCGTCCCGATATCTTTGAGCGGGAAAAGTATTGCTCCGAAGGCTGCGGCTGCTATGGCGCAGATACTTATGGCAATTCCGGATGATACTTTATTTAATACAGGCATATATTTAAAGCATGTACTGAGTATGGCCGAAATGATGACAATGATGGTAACGGCGCTTACGTATTTAAAGGGTTTAACAGTGCATTTAACCATTTCCGGGATGACGATTGCTACAAACATTCCGTATATTGCTATGCCGAGAGCACTCATAATTCGCGGGGGCAGTACATTTCCGAGAATAGCTCCGAGGAGAGTTCCCACTGTCCATCCTATCCAGGGCAGACTTGAGAGCCCGGCGAAGAAACTTCTGGAAACGGATTTCTCCGAAGATGCAACGGCGAAGATTTCATCTGTCATGAAGAAACCGAAGATCCACCTCCATATACCGCTGAATTTTTTGTCAACTTTCTGGGTGAGAGAAATCGACATGAAGCTGTAGCGGACATTTATCGTGAATTGTGAGATGAGCATATCAAGATATTGTCCCGGCAGTCTCATGGTCTGAATGCCGGAAAACTGACCGGCTGATGTAACAGTAGTCATTGATATGATTACTGCTTCCCACCACTTGAATCCATAGGAAATGGCTATTATTCCAAATGTAAATGATACTGAAACGTATCCGAGGGCGATAGGAATTCCCGCTTTCATTCCGCGAATAAAGTTGTTCATAATAAACCTGATTTCTATGATTATAGTAATGCTCCCGAAATAATAACATATTTATAGGTTAAAGGTCTATAACAAAGTTTAGTTAAAAAAGGTAAAATTCAGCTTGGAAGGTTACATATATTCAAGTATAATGAAAATATATTTATTATGGGGAGGTTACAATAATGGCTAAGTACAGATGTAAGATATGCGGAGAAATATTTGAGGTTGCGGATGGCGAGACACCGGTTTGCCCGGTTTGCGGAGTTGATGGTGATAATCTTGAACTTATAGAGGAAGCTCCCGCATCAGGAAATAAGTATGCGGGAACGCAGACAGAGAAGAATCTCCAGGCAGCATTTGCAGGAGAGTCACAGGCAAGAAATAAATATACATATTTTGCTTCGGTTGCAAAGAAAGAAGGTTATGAGCAGATTGCGGCTCTCTTCCTTAAGACAGCTGACAATGAGAAGGAACATGCCAAGCTGTGGTGCAAGGAACTTCAGGGCATCGGCACAACAGCCGAGAACCTTGCGGCAGCAGCTGATGGAGAGAATTATGAATGGACAGATATGTATGAGGGCTTTGCAAAAACAGCTGAGGAAGAAGGATTTCCTGAGCTGGCAGCTAAGTTCAGAGGTGTTGCTGAGATAGAAAAGCATCATGAGGAGCGTTACAGAGCACTTCTTAAGAATGTTGAGACAGCTGCCGTGTTTGAAAAGAGCGAGGTAAAGGTCTGGGAGTGCCGTAATTGCGGACATATCGTAGTTGGAACAAAGGCTCCTGATGTTTGCCCGGTTTGCAATCATCCTCAGAGTTTCTTCGAGGTTCATGAAGAGAATTATTAAAAAGAATTATATTATAAGTGATTTTATTAATACTGATTTTAAGCCGGTTACATTTTGTAACCGGCTGTTTTTGTTGATAATGACCAGTAGGTTGCAAGTTATATCCGTCA
>CAMOCO010000052.1 GCA_946610715.1 uncultured Clostridia bacterium
TGAATGGGATACTATCGATAAATAACAGCTTTTTAAAAGGAAAATATAATAGATGATGTATAACGAGTTATTAGAGAAAACTGAATATGTGGATTATGATGATCCAAGTGTAAAAAGCCTGGCAGAAAAACTGAAGAATGAGGCACAGGATGAATTATCACTCATAAGGAATACTTACTATTTTGTCAGGGATAAAATCAAACATTCCTGGGATGCGCAGGACAGACGAGTTACAGTTTCAGCAAGTGATACACTTAGAGAAGGTGTGGGAATCTGCTGGGCAAAGGCGAATCTTCTTGCTGCGCTTCTTCGGGCAAACGGTATTCCGGCAGGTTTTTCTTATCAGCGTCTGACTCTTGGAACTACACCTGAAACAGGTTACTGCATTCATGCACTGAATACAGTTTATATAGAAAGCTTAAACAAATGGATAAGACTTGATGCAAGAGGTAATAAGGAAGGTGTACATGCTGAGTTTTCTGTAGATGAAGAAAGGCTTGCCTTTATAATCAGGAGTGAAGGCGAGACAGATTATTATGACAATCATTCCTATCCGGATAAGGGGCTGATGAAGGTTTTGGAAGAAAGCACGGATGCTTTGGATATGTATCTTCATCATTTGCCGGATCAGCTATCCTATAGTGTCACATATAAGACAGCAGCATCTGACGATATGGACCTTTTGATGAGCAGCAGACTTGAAATGCTTAAGGTGGTAAATGATCTGGACTATAAATATGAGTATAGTGATGAAATAATTAAGAGCAGCAGAGATTATTTTGAAAAAGGGGATCATACAACAGTTCTTGCTATGGACGGAAAAAGAGTCATCGGCTGTGCGTCAATCTGTTATATGTACATCATGCCGACATTTGACCATCCAACAGGAAAGAGGGCTCATCTCATGAATGTATATACGATGAAGGAATGGCAAAGACAGGGAATAGCAAAGAAGATGGTATCGATGCTGATAGACGAAGCGCGGAAGCGTGGAGTTACAGAAATCAGTCTGGATGCTACAGAAGAAGGCAGACCATTATACAAAAAACTTGGCTTTGCTGAATCGACAGAGGGGATGGTTATGCTTGTATAATACAAGTAGCAGAAACGCTACTACAGGTTAATGTAATGTACAGCTATATTTTTGTAAAATTATTTCGGAGGTGATGAAAATGGTATTTTCCGAAAAATTACAAATACTCAGAAAGAATAAAGGCTTAACACAGGAGGAGTTGGCTGAGAAACTTGGCGTTTCAAGACAGGCTGTGACAAAGTGGGAGACCTCGCTTGTTTATCCGGACATTTATAATCTCATTCAGATAAGTAATCTGATGAATGTCAGCGTGGATTATTTAGTCAAGGATCAGGACTGTGCAGTAAATATTTCCTCTAAGGAGAGAGCGGATATTGATGAACTGATAGAGTTTAGACTTAAGGCAAATGTAAATACCTATGCCGGATTTATGAATGAAGTGGACTCCACCAGACCGGCGTCCCATGATTTCAGATTCGAAGAAGGTGATTATATATATCATGATACCTATGTGGGCGGAGAAGAATTTGCCGGAGAGGAAGCTGTCTGGAAAAGTGGTATAGCAGTATACGCCATGAATTATATGGGACGTGTACTGGATGACAGATTCAGCGGAGACTTTTTAAAAGAGGCTCTTCGTGCGGCAGATAAGAAGATGCCTTACAGAGGCCCCGAAATCTATCAGTCCGGTGAGTATACCTATAGGTGTAAGGTTACAGGTGATTTTACCTGGTTCCAGGGGTTTGAAGAAATATATCTGAATGATCTTAAGGTATATGAATGTGTATTTCATGGAGGACTTGTAAGATGAAGCATCCATTTCCACCACTATATGACAAAGATTCACAAGTGCTTATTCTGGGCAGCTTTCCGTCTGTAAAATCCAGGGAACAGATGTTCTTCTACGGACATCCGCAGAACAGATTCTGGAAAGTTATATCAGCGGTGTTTCATGAGAAGATGCCTGAAACAATCGAGGATAAGAAGATACTTGTTCTCTCACATCATCTGGCGCTCTGGGATGTGATTGCAGAGTGTGATATAATTGGATCGTCAGACTCAAGTATCCGGAATGCTAAGGCGAATGATCTGAGTGAGATTCTTGAAAATGCGTCGATTCAGAAAATCATAGTAAATGGGAAAACAGCTGAAAAGCTCTATAAAAAATATATAGAGCCGGTAACCGGGATTACAGCAGCAGTAATGCCATCAACAAGTCCTGCCAATGCTGCATGGAAGCTGGATAAGCTGACAGAGGTATGGGGGCAGGAACTTCAATCATATATTTTGTAAAGGATATTATTATGGCGTGGGAAGAAGCTTTTTTATTATTTTTACAAAACAATGTCAGAACAGATTTCTTTGATCCGATTATGCAATTTTTTTCCTTTTTGGGAGATTTCGGATGGTTTTGGATACTAATATGCGCTATTCTTATTATATATAAGCCAACACGTCCTATCGGTATAATTGCTGCAGTATCCCTTTTGGTAAGTGCCTGTATATGCAATGGAATTTTAAAACCTGTCATAAATAGGACAAGACCATATGTCGCTATTGAGGGGCTGGAATTGATAACAAAAATACCGTATGATTCAAGTTTTCCATCAGGACATAGTAATGCTTCTTTTGCGGTAGCATGCGCTGTAACCTGGTGCCTTTCGAAAAATAAAAAATGGATAGGTGTGATTCTGATTGTGGTGGCGGCTTTAATTGCTTTTTCCAGATTGTATGTTGGAGCACATTATCCCACAGATGTTATAGCAGGAGTTGTGCTTGGAACTTCATCGAGTATATTTGTATTTCTGTTATTAAGAAAGAAAATAATTAAGCCGGTTGTTACTACTTACAGTTTGTGAGAAAAACATGAAATAATGCGCTTATGCAGCAGCAAAGTTCAAAGAACCGACTCTGTGAAGATGCATTTTATGTTGGGAGGATGAGATGATTATAACTCTTATAGGTATGCCGGCTTCCGGTAAAAGTACTGCCGGAGTAATACTGGCGAAAATACTGGGACTTAATTTTATCGATACGGATTTAGTTATACAACAAAACGAGAGTGAGCTGCTATGCGACATTATTAAAAATCGTGGTGTAAAAGGTTTCCTTGAGGCGGAAGAAAAGGCGGTCCTGTCACTTAATCCTTCAAATACCGTAATAGCAACAGGAGGAAGTGTTGTATACAGTGAGGCAGGAATGAATTATCTGAAAAGTCTCGGGAAAGTGGTCTATCTGAAGATTGATAGAGAAAATCTGTTCGCACGCCTCCATAATATCAGGCAACGGGGTGTTGTATTACAGCCGGGTGAAACTTTGGATGAAATGTATGATAGCCGAAGCAGGCTATATGAAAAGTATGCGGATTGCATTATAGATGAAACAGGTGCTTCTGTTGAAGAAACGGTTGATAAGATAATAAAAAATTATCATTAAGGATATTTAACACGCCTGTTAATAATATTATGATAACAGATTCTCAGTTAAAATAATTCTTGTGATAATATTTTATTAGTATTACACTGTCATCAAATATAAATATAATAAAAGAAGGGTGGATTATATTATGCGATTTAGAAAGACTGCACTGGTAATTGTTTCATCATTTGTCCTTGCCTTAGGTGTATCGGCATGCGAAAAAAAAGCAGAGGAACAGACTACAGCAACAGAAGTGACAGAATCAGCGGATAATGCGACTCAGCCGGATGGGGTTTTCTTCACCTATAACGGAACCAATATTGCTATGGGAGCAAAGTGGGATGACGTAAAGTCAGGTCTGGGATCTGAGGCAAAACCATCGGAAAAAATCGAACCCTGTGATGGCGGTGACTACATACAGATAATTCATTATTATCAGGGAATGGAAGTAACTACACTCCGTGACGAGACAGTAATAGGAATATCACTTTCAAATGATTCAGACGGTGATGTGGCCGTAATGGGAAAGGCAAAGAAAGGTGATAAGACAGAGGACGTTAAGGCTGCTCTGGGTGATCCTGTTTCAGAAGATGAATATTCATTGAATTATGAATATGGTAACTATAATCTTATGATCTATATTGAAAATGGAGTTGTTACAGGTTCAATGTGTATGGCTGCTCCGGAATAATAGAAACTGAAAGATATGAATAGGTTTTTAGAATATTTAAAAAGTCAAAAAAGACGGATTATGATGTCTTTATTTGGGGTGATAATCTGTGCTGTAAGTGTTGGAGTTTTTAAACTTGCTGCCCTGGGAGTCGATCCCTTTCAGTCTCTGATGAGCGGACTTGATGCACTTATTCCCATTAAGTTCGGTACATTATATGTAATAGTAAATGTAGTTCTGCTGCTGTTTAGTCTGATAGCTGACAGAAGCAGGATAGGAATTGCAACATTTATTAATCTGTTTCTGCTTGGATATATAACTCAATTTACATATGACTTGCTGCAGAAGATGATTCCGGATCCATCTATGGGTGTCCGCGTCATATGTCTTATCATAGGCATTATAGTTATCTGCTTTGGATCGTCACTCTATATGACAGCAGATCTGGGAGTTTCAACCTATGATGCTGTGGCAATAGTTATGTCAGATAAGTGGAAATGGGGCAAATTTAAGTATATAAGGATTATTACAGATCTTGTATGTGTAATTCTCGGATGTACATTATTTGTATCAGCCGGAAATCCGATTGGGAAAATTCCAACGATTGCGGGAGTCGGAACCATTATTACCGCATTTTTTATGGGACCGTTAATAGATTTGTTCAATGAAAAGATAGCAAGACCATTACTTAATAAGAAATAGATGATCACTAATTACGTTAAAACGACCATACAATTATGTGTGGTCGTTTTTTAATGAAGGTGGTAAAATTATCTATGTATTATAAGTATTAACAAACAATTACCTGGAAAGCGTGAATCAGAATGACTCTTTTACTTATATTGGCATTTCTATTTTTTGTTGGATCTGTAGTCGGTTGGATACTCGAACTTTTCTTCAGAAGATTTTTTTCGGCCAATAACCCCGGAAAAAAATGGATTAATCCGGGTTTCTGTACTGGACCATATCTTCCTCTTTACGGTTCGGGACTTTGTATCCTATATCTTATTGCCGGGATTCGTTCTTATATCACTTTTGGAAATAAAGTGGCAGACACAGCTGCATTACTGATAATCATGGCACTTGCCATGACGGTCATCGAATATATAGCCGGTATCATTTCTTATAAAGGATTCCATGTGCGTTTATGGGATTATTCGGATGAATGGGGAAATGTTCAGGGTATCATATGTCCAAAGTTTACTCTATACTGGGGAATCCTTGGGGTTGCATATTATTACCTGATTCATCCAAATATCTTAGAGGCACTGGATTGGCTTGCTCACAATCTTGCATCTTCATTCTTCATCGGGGTATTCTACGGTGTATTTATACTCGATCTTGTTAATTCCGCAAACCTTATTACAAAGCTGAAGAAGCTTGCAGATGAATATGAGATAGTCGTACGTTATGAAGAACTCAAGAATCATATCCGTATTACTTATGATGAGACCAAACAGAAATATAATTTTTTCAGACCCTTCAGATCGGAAATGTCACTGTCTGATCATGTAAAGGAACTTAAAATATACAGTGAAGAATTAAAAAATAAAATTAAAGCAAGGAAAGAAAAACAAAACTAAGGCAAAGTAGGAAAGCTATGAAACAGAATATATCAATAATACTTGCTTCCGGTTCACCGAGAAGAAGTGAACTTTTGCGGCAGGCAGGACTGGAATTTACCGTATTTACAACTGATGCAGACGAATCAACAGATATAACTGATCCGGAAAAGACAGTTGAAGAATTGTCGCGAAGAAAAGCAGAGGCGGCTGCGGCAGCTTTAGGAAGCGATATTGATAAAAAAGAGGTTCTTATCGTTTCTGCGGATACAGTAGTTGTGATGGATGGGAATATAATAGGTAAACCCGTGGATGAAAGGGATGCGCTTCAGATACTTATGAGTCTGTCAGGCAGGACTCACTATGTATATACCGGAGTAAGCTGTATAGATACCCGCGAAAATGTGACTGAAAGCTTTGTCGAAAAAACTGCAGTTACCATGTATTCATTTGATGAAAATGAGGCCCTTGACTATATAAAAACCGGTGAACCCATGGATAAAGCCGGCGCATATGGGATTCAGGGAATTGGAGCAAGACTTGTTGAAAAGATAGAAGGAGACTATAATAATGTTGTGGGATTTCCGCTTGCAAGTTTTATCAGACGCGGATATGGAAGATTCTTTTTTGCAGAATAAATAACTGGTTTTCAGGAGGAGTGGAAATGTATGATGTGATAATAATCGGAGCAGGGGTTACCGGTTCTGCCATAGCATGGCAGCTGTCCAGATACAATATTTCAACTGCTGTGATTGAAAAAGAAACAGATGTATGTGAAGGAACAAGTAAGGCAAACAGCGGAATAGTACATGCCGGATTTGATGCGATTCCCGGAACTCTTAAAGCAGAGCTGAATGTTCGTGGAAACAGGATGATTCACGGGCTTGCAGAGAAACTGGGATTTGCATTCAGGGAAACCGGTGCATTTGTTCTATGCTTTGATAAGAATGAAGAAAGCGGCCTTACGGAGCTGTATGACAGAGGAATTAAAAACGGAGTTGAGGGACTTTCTGTAATATCAGGGGATGAAGCGAGAAAAATGGAGCCGTCCATCACAGAAAATGTGGTAGCTGCTTTATATGCAAAAACTTCCGGAATAGTATGTCCTTTCGAAATGACTATAGCATTTGCTGAAATGGCAGCTATAAATGGAACAGACTTTATCTTTGATGCAGAAGTTAAAGATATAGAAAAAGAAGGTGATGCTTTTAAGGTGATTACCTCAAAAGGCGATTTTGGCGGAAGCATTGTGATAAATGCTGCCGGAGTATATGCAGACGTAATTCATAATATGGTCTGTGACGCCAAGATGAATATTATACCCAGAAGGGGAGAATATCACCTGCTGGATAAGGAAGTTGGGGATACAGTAAGTAGAACTATATTCCAGCTTCCCACTAAATACGGAAAGGGTGTGCTTGTTACACCTACGGTTCACGGAAATCTGCTCGTGGGACCGTCGGCTGATGATATTGAAGATAAAGAAGATACTGCGACAACAGCAGAGGTTCTTAAGCTGCTTAAGGAGAAAGCTGCAGTCTCTGTACCGGGGATTCCGTTTAATAAAGAGATTACTTCTTTTTCGGGTCTGCGTGCAGTAGGAGAGACAGGAGATTTTATAATCGGAGAAACTGATGTGCCGGGATTTATTGATGTGGCTGCAATTGAGTCCCCGGGTCTCACCAGTGCACCGGCTATCGGCGAATATGTAAAGGGCATTGTACTTGAAATATTCGGACGTGAATCTTACGGAATGAGGAAAGTAGATGAAAAGCCGGATTATAATGAAAACAGAGAAAAACCGATTCATTTTGCAAGCCTGTCAATGGATGAACAAAATGAGTTGATAAGTAAAGATAAGTCATATGGAAAAATAGTATGTAGATGTGAATCAGTAACAGAAGGAGAGATAAGAGCGGCCATAAGAAGACCGCTGGGAGCAAAAACTCTTGATGGGGTTAAGAGACGCACCAGAGCCGGTATGGGACGTTGTCAGGCAGGCTTTTGTACGCCGAAGGTAATGTCGATACTAAGCGAAGAGTTGGGAATTAAGCTGGAGAACGTAAGTAAAAACTAAGAAAAAATAACAATTAGGGGATGACAAGATGAGAGAATTCGAATTAGTTGTAATCGGCGGCGGTCCGGCAGGAATGGCAGCAGCGGTGGCGGCACGAAAGAAGGGTGTCGATAAAATAATCATTTTTGAAAGAGATCAGGTTTTGGGAGGAATTCTGAACCAGTGCATTCACAACGGTTTTGGACTCCATACCTTTAAGGAGGAGCTTACCGGTCCGGAATATGCAGAAAGATACAGTGATATGGTAAAAGAACTAAAGATTCCCTACGAAACGGGAACGATGGTTCTGGATATCAATGATGATAAGATAGTAACCATACTCAGCCCTGACAGGGGAGTTGAGCAGATAAGAACAGAGGCAGTGATACTGGCCATGGGCTGCCGGGAGAGACCAAGGGGAGCACTTGGAATACCCGGATTCAGACCCCAGGGAATATATACTGCGGGAACTGCCCAGAGACTCTTGAATATAGATGGGGTCATGATCGGAAAAGAAGTGGTGATTCTCGGCTCCGGTGATATAGGTCTTATCATGGCAAGAAGAATGACCCTTGAAGGAGCCCACGTTTCGGCTGTATTTGAACTTATGCCTTATTCAAACGGTCTTAACAGGAATATAGTTCAGTGCCTTGAGGATTATGATATCCCTCTATATCTGAGTCATACTATCGTAGATATCAAGGGAAAGGAAAAACTCGAAGGGGTTGTCGTAGCCGAAGTAAAGGATGGCAGGCCGGTAACGGGAACGGAGGTTCTCTATCCCTGCGATACGCTCCTTCTATCATGCGGTCTGATTCCGGAAAATGAACTTTCCAGAAATTGCGGAGTTGCCATAAATCCGCTTACCAACGGACCTCTTGTAAATGAAAAACTGGAAACGGATATTGATGGTATATTTGCATGCGGAAATGTACTTCATGTCCATGATCTGGTTGACTTTGTATCATCTGAGGCTTCTATGGCAGGCGAGAGTGCTGCGGAGTATATATCAGCCAAGAAGGCTGTATTAAATGAGGCCGCGGTATCAGGTGATGATGAATCTGAGGGAACATTCAAGTTTGTTCCCGGGGACGGAGTAAGATATACAGTTCCAAATACATTTAACAGTTTATGCGATAAAGATATACATGTAAAATTCAGAGTGACCGGAGTTTTTAAAAATGCAGCTATTGTAGTAAAGAGTGGAGATACGGAGCTTTTAAGGCGTAAGTCGAGAATTCTGATTCCGAGTGAGATGCAGGATATTCTGATTAAAGCCGATAGCCTTAAATCCGCCGGAGGCAATATATCTCTTCAGATAGAGAGGTGACTGATATGGTAAGAGAATTTGTATGTATATGTTGTCCTGTGGGATGCAGGCTTACGGTAACACTGGATGATGCAGGTAATGTACTTGATGTTACGGGCAATACTTGTAACAGAGGAAAAGAATATGCCGTTTCAGAGGTTACGGCACCTACGAGAATGATAACCACAACAGTTAAAACAGCGGATGGAATCTGTGTTCCGGTAAAAACCGAGAAACCTGTGCCTAAGGAAAAAATATTCAACTGTATGGAGGAGATTAAGCTGCACACGGTATCCCTTCCGATCAGGACAGGAGATGTTGTGGTAAGTGATGTGGCAGGTACCGGAATAAATGTCATTGCCACCAGAAGTTTTGACAGTTCACAGTAGATAAGTAATTATGTGGAGGTAATCTGAGTGAAAAAAGATGTGGTTGCACTTGGTGAGTTACTTATAGATTTTACGGATAACGGGGTGAGCACTCAGGGAAATCCGGTAATGGAGGCAAATCCCGGAGGCGCACCATGTAATGTGCTTGCTATGCTGACTAAGCTGGGACGCAGTACTGCATTTATCGGTAAGGTAGGAAATGATATATTCGGAAAGCAGCTTTCCGATTCGTTAAAAGAGCTGGGAATAGGAACCGAAGGTCTTGTAATGGATGAAAAAATTCATACAACACTCGCATTTGTTCATACATTTCCTGACGGAGACAGGGATTTTTCATTTTACAGAAATCCGGGAGCAGACATGATGCTCAGAGAAGATGAAATCAGTGAAGAGCTGATAAGTAATGCGAGGATTTTTCACTTCGGCTCGCTTTCAATGACATCTGACCCGGCAAAAACAGCAACCCTGAAGGCGCTTGATATAGCAAAGAAATCAGGCGTTATCATTTCCTTTGATCCGAATCTTCGGGAACCGCTTTGGGAATCTCTGAGTGATGCAAAGCGGGAGATCGGACTGGGGATGGAATATGCTGATATCCTTAAAATCTCTGACAATGAGATTATCTGGTTTACGGGAGAAGATGAGTTTGATGCCGGTGTAGAAAAGATATGGGCAGAGTATCCTGATATCAAGATGATCCTTGTTTCAATGGGGCGTGATGGCAGCAGCTGCTATCAGAGAGGCAGGAAAGTCACGGCTATGCCGTTTCTTCAGGAAAACACTGTAGAGACAACAGGTGCGGGGGATACATTCGCGGCTGGTGTGCTGAATTATGTGTTGGAAAATGGGCTGAGAGAATATAGTGAAAGTGAGATGAAGGAAATGCTGTCCTTTGCAAATGCAGCAGCGTCCATCATTACTACCAGAAAAGGCGCACTGAGAGTTATGCCTTCAAAGCAGGAAGTTGAAAGCCTTTTAGCCTTGCAGTGAGGTAATATATGAAAAACTGGACAAGAGCAGAAAAATATAAATACCTTACGGATCCCATGGAGATAAGAGCGCTGCACGATAAAGCAGCTGCATCTCAATATCGGCAGACATTTCACGTTCAACCGGTTGCAGGGCTTATGAATGATCCCAATGGTTTCGTGTATTTTGAAAATAAATGGCATCTGTTTTATCAATGGTGTCCATGGGGAGCTGTTCATGGCCTTAAATACTGGTATCATGTGATATCGGAAGATCTGGTAACGTGGAAAAATCTGGGGGTATTTCTTAAACCGGAGGAAAACTATGTATATGATAATAAAGGAGTTTTTTCCGGATCTGCTTTAACTGTAGATGATAAGCTGTATCTCTATTATACGGGTAATAACAGGGATGCGGATTATATAAGACATCCCTTTACTTGTCTTGCAAGGATGGGAGAGGATGGCCGACCGGTGAAAAATCCGGGTCCTTTATTCGGACCACATGGGAGTTATACGGAAAATCAAAGGGATCCGAAGATTGTGGCAATGCCGGAAAAGGGATGCTATTATCTGATACTCGGAGCCGAAAGACATGATAAGCATGGATGCATAATTGTCTATAAATCGGAGGAACCTCTCCGGGGTTGGGAATTCAGAGGAGAGCTGAGGGTTCCGGGACTTGAGAACCTGGGCAATATGTGGGAATGTCCTTCCATAGAACATATAGGAGAATATGACGTACTTATGTTTTGTCCGCAGCATGTAGAACTTCCCGGACGTGGACATAGTACCAACCATAACGGATATGTTATAGGCAAAATGGATTGGGATAATCTGATATTTGAACCGGAGGGAGACTTTAACGTACTGGACTTAGGATTTGATTCATATGCTGCAGCCTGCGCAAATAATATACAGGATGATAATAAGGCAATACTGGAAGCCTGGATGGGCTTACCTGATGCTTCATATCCAACAGATGAAGAGGAGTGGGCAGGATGCCTTACACTTCCGAGAGAACTGACCATTCGTGAGAAAAAGCTGGTGCAAAGACCGTATCCGGGACTAAAGAAACTGAGAGCCGATGAGTTAAATATTATTAAGAATTCCGACGGATGCTGCAAGATTCCGTCTGCTTCGGAAATTGAGATTAATACAGGATCCGGAGATTTGATGATGCGCCTCTTTTCCGATGATAAAGGTAACGGAGGAATCAGTGTCTGTTATGATGATATGAAGAAGGAAATAACCGTTGACAGAAGCGGGATGAAAAGAAGGTTCAATGTGTCAGACGGGGAATCAAGATCCGGATTTCTTCCTATGGGACTGTCGCAGCTTCGCATATTTGCAGACAGAAGTTCAGTGGAGATATTCGTAAATGACGGCGAAGCAGTATTTACTTCAAGGGTATTTCCCACAGTCGAAGAGCACTTTATAAAGATACAATCAGGAGATGCATTAATGCATATCTGGACCATAAAGCCGTCTGTAAAAGATGATTTTACAGTATAGACATGATGTTATCGTTTACCGGGTTTTGAGTTTGTTTTATTAATAATAGGTGGGGATTGTTATATGAAGTCAGACAAAAA
>CAMOCO010000053.1 GCA_946610715.1 uncultured Clostridia bacterium
CGTAAGTACATTAAGTCCGAGGGTATATATATAACTGCATTTTTTCGAAAGCCTTTGTATCAATCTGACTCCCATGGTAAAATCATCATCACTTTTCTCAGCTTCCTTAAAGATGTCATACTCTTTTCCGGCGCACATAATGGTAAGTCCTATCTTATCGTCAAGTGAATATATACGGGCATCCACAAGGTCATTTTCATTTTTCAGAGACTTTCTTGCGATTACCGTGAGAACCTCCTCCATAGCAAGTCCAAGTCTTGTGGCGGATCTTATATCCATGTTATTGTCCAGACAAAATTCTACTATACCTTCACTGGCACGGCATATCTCTTCATCGGAAGATACCACGGAAAATGTTTTAATCTTATTTGTCTTCTGAAATGCATCATTCAGAAGAAGTATACCTGAAACCGCCTGATCCCGGCTCCCGGCACTCTTTGATAGGATCCACGAAATAATGAGAGTTGTAGCAAGAGTTGCTGTCATACTTGCAGGCAGAAAAAGCCAGATATATTTTTTATATGCATACATAAGTACTGCAAAAAATACTGCATATCCCAATATTCTCAAAAACATAATGAAGTTCGAAAGAAGCACCTTTCCGAGAACATTATAGTATGATAAAAGAATGGAACATATCACTTCAAAAAGTAATGATATTCCGAGGCATATAACAGGAAGCAGTAAGTCAGAAGACAATTTATAAAACTGAGCAACAGGCCCATTTAAAACCGTAATTATACTTACAAAAACCGACATCATAATAATCCCGACTCTTACCTGATATCTCATAAGCATTCTGATACTTTCATTATCATGCCCTCCTATATATATTCCCAAAAGAGGAGCTGCCGTACGGGGAACCCCCGATGTAATGCATAGAGATATCTCAATTATGACACATAGAACCGCCCATACAGCCAGAGCCTTTGATCCTCCCGCACTGAAAATAACGGAATTCAGGATAAATATCCGAACTGCACTAAAAAGGGTGCCCAGTGCCTGGGAGCTGCCGTAAACTATAATATGTATAAGGTTATACGGCCTTATCTCTTTTAGTCTGATATGAAATATACCCTTTGTATTCTGAAGCTCATAAAAGCCATAGCAGCATGCAAGCAGCATGGAAATAACACTTGCAAGCCCTGCTCCCGCAATTCCCATATCCCAAATATAAAGAAAAACCCAGTCAAAGATAACATCCGTAATGATCATGATCCCCATCATTACAGTCATTGATTTTTCCTTTCCGCTCAGCTGAAGGCAGAAAGCGGGAATATAAATTATAATATAGACGATTGCTCCCATAAGGGTTATCCCGCAATATTCATGAACCATTCCGATTATCTCTTTATCCCTGCAGAGAATCCCTGCCACCCGATCTGTACCGAAGATGCCCACAAGGGTAACTATAATGCTGATAAGCACAGAGTAAAAAATTGCGGAATGATAATACTTCCTTGCAGCACTGTTATCATTTTTTCCCAGTGATAAAGCTATTTCGACAAATGCGCCGCCGCTGATAAGACATCCCACCATACATAGCATGAGAAAAACAGGCAGATTAAGATCCACCGCCACCAGTGCCTTTGCATCCAGCCTTCTTGTGACAAAGGCCGAATCTATAAGTGTATTCACGGTCCCTCCCAGCACAGAAAGCATAACCGGAATAAGCGCACGGGTATATTCCCTCTTTATAAGAGCACTGTTTCTATTTAGTACATCCTTGTGTAATGCCATATCGATTAATTATCCTTTATTAATGCACAGTTATAGTCATTATACCATTTATGGTTAGATAGGCAATGAAAAAACCTGCCCGGATAAACCGGGCAGGCTGAATATCTTATCGTAAATCTTGTCTTGTCACTGACTGCTTATTTTCTCTTTCTCTTCTTCTCGGAAGTCAGAATGATTCCGGCAAATGATACTCCCATCATCATAAGCAGCAAGAGTGTACCGGTTGTATCCCCTGTATTTGTCGAGGTCTTTGTCTTGGTTTCAGTCTTGTCCGAGTCGGTAACTACTTTCTCATCAAGGACCCTGATACTGTCAGCGGCATTTCCGTTTACATATAGCTGTCCATCCGCTCCAAGCCTGAAGCTGACATCCTTCGCCACCATGTATCCCTCCGGTGCCTTCGTCTCTTTAAGGATATAATCCGTCTCAAGGTTGAGACCGTAAATCTCATTTATCTCACCGTTTGAGATAAATGCAGTAACAGTTTTTCCGTCCTTTGTAAGTATGCTGAACTCGGCGCCCTTAAGACCCTTACCCTGATCATCTATTTTTTCAACCCTGGTAAGACTTGTTTTATTAACAAACTCTGCAGACTCTGTCTCAGTTCCGTTCTTCTTATATGTAACAGCTGTACCCAGAGTTCCGTCTCCGGCATCACTTACAGTAACCGCAGCTTCTACAGGAACTATATCATAGATTATACCCGGAACCTTACTTTCTGAATCCTCCACAATCTTATAATTATGGATTCCCAGATCATCCCATGTATAGTCGATGGTTGTAAATGTTATATCTCCATTTGCATCATTTGTACCTGTTGCAACAACTGTCTCATTACCTTTTTCATCTGCTTCGATAACCTTAAAGCTGAACATTCCCGCTTCAAGCTTTCTTGCATCATAGGTCTTTTCCATATCAGGAACTGTCTTCCTGCCACTTAAGGTTACAGAGCCTCCGGCATCATACCTGTTGGTGAAGAGTGCATCTATACCAGACTCATCCGCATCGGACTCTGTGGCAGTATCCGCCGAATCATCTCCATCCTGCTTTCTTGCCGAAAGCGTTCCGTCACCATTATCGGTAACCAGAACTACTATCTCATTTACTGTTTCATCATATGTGAAGCCTTCCAGGTCTCCCTCTCTCTCGGTAATTCTGTAGATATGTTCTCCCAGATCATCCAGATCATACTCCGGATCGGTAAAATCAGCCACACCGTTCAGACCTGTGGTAACTTCCTCCAGAACTTCTTCAGTTTCCTCACCGTTTTCATCAGTGAAGACCTCCGAAAGGATAAAGCTGAATTCATAATCCGAAAGCATGGAATCGACACCTGTATAAACCTCATCATTTATATCAAGAGTCTGCTTCTCAATTCTCACCGAAGTTTTGCCGTAAGCTTCATAATAATTTGTAAAGTCAAGCTCGGCATATATATCCGAAGCCTTCACATCAAGAGTGCCGTCATTATTATCCGATACATTTACAGTAACGTAGTATACTGTATCTGAATATGTAACACCCTGATATACATAATTGCCGTCACCGGTCAGCTCTGCTCCCTCCGGCACATCCTCTGTAATCTTATAATAATGTGTTCCCACATCATCTGTCTCAGCACTTCTCTCGTAAGTAATGGTTTCATATTCTATGATTCCGTCGGCACGGGCAGCACCTGTGTAAACCGGCATACCCTTCTCGGTCTCATAAGTATCATCAGTATATTCCGTGACAGTATATGTAAATTCACCATCCACTATATCACGGGTATTCTCTGTCACATACCCTTCAAGAGTTTTAATTCCGCTGAATGTAATATCTCCAAAAGCCTCGTAGCTGTTTTCGAATGTTGCTTCCTTATCCTCTGCAGGATTCAGCACAAAGATTCTGCTATCATGCTCTGCATCCTCTGCTGCGTCCACCCGCTCCGGATTACCGTCCACAGAATCTATATGAATGGTTCCGTCAAAATTATCGGTAACATTCAGTGTGAATGAATATACAGTTTCATCATAGATGTAACCTGCAGCCTCATCGTTCACCTCTGCAATTTTATAATGATGCTCACCTAACCTATAGGCAGGATACACATCATCCTTACCGTCTATCTGATAGTAAAGCTCAAATTCATGTGTCGGATCATCTCCATCAAAGAATATAATCTCACCATTTTCATTATTTCTGCCCTTTGCCAGAATATGCTCTGTATCGCCCACAACCTCGCGAAGCTCAAAATGGAATGTATCGCTGTCAGCAAGTGTCTTGGCTCCTGCATTCATGCTCTTGGTAGCTCTTATGATCATTGATGTTTCAGCAAAGTAGGTATTTGTAAAATCAATATCTGCATCGACCGGAAGTTCCTCTACGACCGAAGAGTTATATTTTATCCGCTCTACCTTAGTAGTCTCCGCACTCAGCTTACCGTTTCCGCCATCCTTTACATCAACCGTAATCCTATACGCATGATCATCATAGGTAATTCCTTCAACTTCCGTATCATAACCTGCCGGCGCAGCTTCAAATACCATATATTGATGCAGTCCGACATCACCAAGTTCATAATGGATATTTACGAAATCAATAGGTGCAGCCGCAGTTCCCGTAGCAGGATCAACGGATGCAGGCTGAGTTGTATAGAGATTACTCATTAATTCGTTTGAACCACCTGTTATATCATAAAGGTAAAAACAAAATCCCCAGCCATCTGAATTATTTACAATATCATGTCCTTCCAGAATCTTGTTACCGGTAAACTGAATATCTCCGCTTGCTTCGTATGTGTTGATAAATTCTATGGCACCTCCAACAGTGGTTATATCCACACCGTTTTTATCCTTCAAAACAGCATTCAGGGTTCCGTTCCCGTTATCCGATACTGTAGCTACAACTTCATATTCGGCATTATCATAGATCACACCGGCCTTCTTTTTCTTATTATCTTTTGTTGTGACCCCTCTGCCTGTAGGCTGATCTTCAACTATCTTGTAATAATGATCACCCACATCCTTAAATTTATAATTGATGGTATCAAATGCTATCTCTGCCGGAGCACCGCTTCCTGCCGCTATGTTCCTTACCTTGTACACTATATCCTGATCATTTGCGTCTTTTTTAACATCAGTATATGTATCATCCGTATACTCGGTCATGGTAAAGCCGAATTCATCTTCTTCAGCACTGCGTCCATTCAGAGTCTTAACTATTTTCACATCAAGACTTCCGTCAGCGTCATAATCATTTTCAAAATTCAGCTTTTCCGCAACATTTGTAACAGTAGCTCCGATTGAGCCGTCGTCATTCACTTCCTTAACTGTGGCAGTAAGGTTACCTGTTGCATTATCTTTAACTACAACTGCAATTTTCTGCTTCGTGTCATCATAGATGATACCCTTCTTATCTGCAGGAATCACTTCCTCCACCTGATAATAGTGGGTTCCCACATCAGAGGTAACTGTACCTGTACTGTTATCTAATGTGATACTGTAATCAATCTGACTGAACTCGAAGGTTTCAGTACCGTCCTTTGCTACCGCAGGGCTTACTGCAGTTGCTACAGGAGTAGAACTCTTCCTCGTCGTAAAATCAGAATCCGTATATTCATATACTTCAAAACTAAATGTATCTGCTGCAGCATCTTTACTCTTCATGGTCTTCGAACCACGGAGCTTTATAGAACCTGCCGCACTGTAAGTATTGACAATTTCCTTATCATTATCAGGTACATTTGCATCGTCCCTAAGATCCGTTGAAGAATATACCGGATCTGAAGCTTCCAGTGTTACTTCGCCTGTACCTGCATCTACAGATTTTGTCAGATGAATCTTAACATAGATACTCTTTGAAGTATCATAAACAACATTCGGCAGATTACCGCCATCTTCGGAAATCCTGTAATATACATCTGCTTCTGTGGCATCTTTCGGTATATCAGACAATGTAAACTTAAGTGTACTGAAGTCAACTGTACCGTCTGCCTTATTCTTTACTCCGGTTTCAACCTGAGTCTTATAAGAGCCGTCATAGAATTTATATATTGAGAATGAGAATTCTCCGTCTCTCAGATCTCTTCCGAGTAATGTCTTATTGATGCTTACATTCTTCTCGGCAAAATCTGTGGAGTAGATATTATAAAGGGTTACATTTCTGTTTTCTTTATCCTCAGGTGTCCAGAATGCATTTGCCGAATATGAATCATGCCCTTTCAGGTTATATACATATCCATCGATATCGGCATTTGATTCGATAACCGCAAGGCCTGTAGAATCTATACCATATACTCGGAATCCGCCCTGCATCTCCTGTCCCAGCTCATCCTTGGTCGTAAATACCGTATCCTGATCAGCCACAAACTTCTGCTCATACTTTCCTGTACTTGCATTATATTCACCAACTGCCCAAATCTTTCCTGTATACAGATTTCCGGATCTTAAGGTTATGGTATGTCCGTCAGGAATATTCAGAACAGTTCCATCATTTGTTGACGCCTTCTTATAAACCTTTATCGAAGTCTTATGTGTATTTATAAATGTTACAATGTCACCGCTTCCCGGCTCAACTGTACCATTTACAACAGATACATTCTGATTGGTAATGCTGTCAGAACCTGCATTATCCTCGACAGTAACTCTGGTCTTAAAGTTTCTGTCCTTCATCTCTCTTACTTCGTATTTGTAATTATCCGGAATCTTCTGAATTTCCAGAGTCTGGCCAGACTTAATTGTCAAGAACTTCTGACTCGTTACCGAAGTAATACTTCTGTCAAGCGATCCGTCTTCATTTGTAAGCTTCGCATCAAATGGTGCGGTAACTATCTTACCTGTTTCATCGGTTATGGTTATATTGAAGGTAAATGCCGAGGTAGCCTTTACTATATCTTCCTTCGATTCAACTACCTTCTTAACCACCAGCTTATTTTCCTCGGATTCATTCGGGAATATAAGTGTATTTATGTTTTCGCCGTTTTCAACCTTAAGTGAATCACTCCGGTCATTTACATTAACAGCGCCGGTAAGTCTGTAATCCCTGAACACCAGTTCATATACATTATTATTTTCTTTATATCCGTCAGGTGTACTTGTTTCCTTCAGATAGTAGGTTGCTTCCCCGTCTGTAAAATCGAGTCCGAGATAATGGATCATTCCGTCACTGTCTGTGGTTTCTGCGCCTACAAGCTCTGTCATGGCAGAATCCTTATAAAGCTCAAAATCAACTCCTGGTATTACAGTAGTGGTTGTGCTCTTATCTACCTTCTTCAGGTCGAAGCCGCCCTTCCTGTTTCCAAAGTAAAGCTCAGGCGCCTTGGCTCCCGCTGATGTATTCTTGAGGGTTACTATCTTATAGTCATCTATATCTCCGGGGATATATACATCTCTGTATAATTTTTCTCCCTTATCATTTGTATATTTTTCCTGCACCTGTCCGTTGTCGGATACAAAATAGTACAGCGGCTTGGTATTCAGAGAATATCCCGGTGTATCGGCGGATATTTCAACCAGCTTATACCATTTATATTTTTCTATCAGGTTGATCGGAACTTCGCTGACTATACTGTTTCTTATCTGAAGCTGTCCGTCTACAGTCTTCAGAGGCTCTGCGATCTTACTGTCACCTGATGTAAGATTCTTCCATCTGTCGCCGTCCCTGACATAGAGATCAAAGGTTGCATCAACCCTCTTTTCAATGTCATCCATATCGTATTTTATAAGATTGATCTGGTAGGTTACCGCATCTGAACTCTCGTCTCTTGCAGAAAGGCGCACTCTCTCATGAACCCTGTCCATCTTGATCTTGGTTCCGAGGATCTCAACCTGATTGTCGGTTTCCTCGAAGCTTTCTCTGGATACATGATTCAGGATTACATCATATGTAACCACATACTTCGCCTTTGGATCCGTTACCGGAACTTCAATCTCAAGTACACGGTTGTATGTATCATACTTCTTCAGACAATTATCGGTTATATCAGTTACAGTATGTGATGCATCGCTGCTGATCTCTTCAACTATAACACTATCAATACTAAGCTCCATATTTGCAGTCTTCATGGTATCTTTTATAGTGAAATAGTCTCCTGCAGAAAGGTCAGCCAGCTCATGGGCATTTTCCGATTCGGGATCGATATTAATGGTATATCTTGCCGTATAATCATTACTTTCGGATGGAACTACTGTCTTATCTCTCTTCTTCTCAAGAGCTTTATCAACAGTATATTCATCCACATCCTGATCGAGTATGGATGTACTCTCGCTTGTACCGTCTGAAGAGCTTACCTTCATGCTGAGCAGGATAGTATTGTTGAGTGTTACATCTGTAGGAATCTGATTTGTCTTAAAATCCGCATCATAATCCAGCTTCAGCTTGTAGAACTTATTGTCAGCTCCCTGGAAGAGTTTATCCTTATTGTCCAGGGTAATCTTAAATGTATTTGAGCTGTCGGCATTATTTGTTACTTCAAGACCTACATAATCCGTATATGCAGTATTAATCACACCATTCCTGATGATGTACTTATCATTTCCGGTCTTACCGGCAGAATCAGGAAATGTAAGGGTTATATTCTTGAACAGAATTCCCGTAACAGACATGGTATCCTGGATCACGTACTTATTCTGTGTAGCATAAACCGTGTTATCGGGATTCACATTTGACTGATAATGCACAAGTCCTGTTGAAGAATCATAATCCTTTGTTCTGTCCTTGGTTATATAGGTTGTCGGATCACCACCGCCAATCCAGTAGGATGAAGGCATAATGCCTATATATCCCGAATTCGGATTAGGTGACGGACCGTTCTCCAGCCACATCTGCTGGTAGGAATATCCGCGAAGTGTTCCGTCATCTTCTCTTTCAACCTTGCTTCTGTAAAGATATGCATTATTTGTAAGTGTGAGCCTGTCAGTGCCAAGCTCCTTAAGGATGTCATTTCTGAGTTCTACCAGTCTTGGATTGACCTGAGTAGTATAATTAATCTCTATCGAGTAACCATCTGTTCCCTGCGTACTCGGAAAATCTCCAAGCCATATAGCATATTCCCTTACAGTACCGGTCTGTCCTGTCTTAAGCTTACCAACCCAGTCAGTACCGTCTATATCGGCAACAAACTGACCGGCAGTAATCTCATCATCCGAATATACTGTAGCGGAGCTGACCGCTGCAGCATTAAATGCTTCGGAATTCCATTTTGAGATAAAATCAATCCATTCCGAATCCGGCTTCTCAACGAAGAATGCGCCGTTATATTCACTTGTGAAAACTTTGGAATAGCCTGACCAAAGCGGATGTCTGAGTCCGACTCTGGCTCTCTTTGTAATGGCCTGCACATCAGCTCTGTCACTGGTAGTGGTTATATTAAATGCATTTCCGTTATTGTACTCATTATAGGTAGGTGCAGCTATCCCGCACAGCCAGTCTGAGTAAACGACTTCATTACCGTTTTTATCATGGTATGTATATGCCGGAAGCTGATCCATGACAGCTATATCCGGCCAACCTGCGGAATCCGCCGGAAGTGCTACGGTAATGGTCCAGTCTACATAGAAATTTCCGTCACTGCCAAGATATACTCCGGCGTTTGACTTAGTTGAAACAATCTCCCTCTGCGGAAGAATATAAGGTCCCGGTTCACCAATCGCACCAAATACGATCGGAACCATTTCCTTATAAGAAAGGGCAGCGCTGTTTGCATAGGTAGCTATCTTCTTTCCGGAAAGTGTATAGTAATGAATATTGTATGATGCAGGCTTATCAGGGTCCGCATCCATCGGAATGATCCAGATAAAATCATGGGCATCCTGATTTGTAAATATATATGTTGACGCCATGGCATCGGTATAAACACTGCCCGACTCGCCGGCGGCACTTATAAGCTTTGCCTCAAGTGCATCATTTGCACGAAGCTTTTCAAGTGTACTGAGAATATCTGTCTGATTTACAAAATTCGAAAGCTCTGCATAGGTTGCATTATCCAGAACAACCCATTTCATAGTATTTGTGCTGCTGGTATCCTTACCTGTAGTCTTTACGAGATAAGGCTCCACGCCTGTAAGATTGTCTAAATCATAGATTACATTTTCATCCAGAGTCTGGGTCTTCCATCCGGTAAGCTTATCTCTGAAAACCGCTCCACCCATGGTGTATTCTCTCAGCGGGTTAACATTTGCGGAGAATTCCATGGAAACCATCTCGTTATCGCCCGCCTGAACCATAGTCATGGAATCATCATTTGCATCCTTAAAAAGCATCTGGTTCTTATAAATGATGCTGTCAGTTACCTTTGTGGATATGGTCGGGTAGTCATACTCTCCTGTAGTCGGATTGTAAACAGGATGTGAAGCTACGGCCTCATTGTCCATAACTTCCTCTGACTTGGTATTATCCATGTCACGCTTGGATTCTCTGGGAATATAAGTAGTATATTCAACAGTGGTCTTTCCGCCTTCCTCCACCCGGAGTCCTTCGATATGGATTTTGCTGTCTTTTCTGTTTCCGTCAGCACTTGGTGAAACGGTTGTGGTATCGGCAAATGAAAAATACTTTGTATCAACCACTTTACCATTATAATCAAAGCTTGTTACTTTATAAGCATAGTCTGCCCCTCCGTCACTGAAGGTATCCTGCTTAATCTCCATATATTTGGCTGTGAATGTATCATCAAATATCACATCGGTCACGGAGCCGTCATCTGTCTTGGGCTTAAGAGTAACCTTGTAATTTTTAAATGTAATTCCGTCATCATTTCTTAAAGGCTCTGTTTGTGATTTTGTAATGATAAGGGATGTTCTGTTAATAAGATATTTATCTACCGACGTGCCCCAATTTACATCTATGGAGTCCCGGTCTTCAGTATCTGACCAGGTTGCACTGAGTTCAAAGTATGTGGCAACCTCATCATAGAATCCCGGGAATGTTATATACATAACATCATCCTTGATGAAGTAAGTTCCTATCTCTATCTGTTTCGAATTATAAAGACTGATGGGATTATCGGCACTTCCCTGGTCTCCGATTGAAATATGGTCGGGAAGTACATAGTAATAATGCAGACCGTCGGAGGTACCGATATTGTCTGCCATATCTGAAATGGTTGTAGAGAATTGCAGCTTAAGAGAGAACCCGACTGATGGCTCTATGGTATCGCCGTCAGAAAGGGCATTTCCGTCCACTTCTAAGCTGTGGCTTGTCATATATGGTGAATAATCAGAATAACCGGAGAGTGGGGAAGCTCCCAGCTTTGCAAAATTAACCGGAGAGAGCATGATAACATAAGGACTGAATTCATCCGCCTTAAATACAACTCCCTCTTCATCTGCTTCTTCTGTTTCTATTACCTCAGGTTCCCCCTCTTCGGGAACATGAATTACATCGTAACTCGGACTTACGTACTTATCTTCAATCCGGAGTTCACGGTAATCACTTATATCAATGCTGACCTTAACATCATCAGCCACATCAAGCTTCGCACCTGCGGCATCATGGAATACTATATCCACACCTACGGCGTCTCTTGCGATCTCAACGCCGTCCTCGGTCTGCCCGGCAAAATCAGAAGCTATCTTCAATGCTTCTTCATCCTCAAGCTTTTCAGCCGTAATATATGCACCTTCCGGAAGTACTGAGTTTACGTCTTCGGCAGTTACCTTTATACCATCAACTTCGACATAAAGGCCTCTCTCCTCAGTTTCCTCAGCTTCTTCAGTTTCCTCAGCTTCCTCTTCAGATTCTTCCTTTATCTCTTCGGAAGCAGCCTCTGTATCAGCTTCATTACCGGGAACGCTCTCTCCCTGTCCGGCCTGATTCGTATCAGTGCCGTTCTCGCTCTGTCCGGCCTGATTTACGTCAGCGTCTTCCTCACTTTGTCCGGCCTGATTTACGTCAGCGTCTTCCTCACTTTGTCCGGCCAGAACTGCAT
>CAMOCO010000054.1 GCA_946610715.1 uncultured Clostridia bacterium
AATAGTCATGCAGGAGTACTATACTTTGTAAATAACATAATTTCAACAAGAATTTTTTATGTAAATCATGCGAAATCCCTTGAAATACAAGGGTTTCAACAAAATAATGTGAGATTTACGTAACGCATCACTAAATATTGTGTTAAAAAAATTTTAACATTTTTTTAACAATTTATATGCATAAATCGCTAAAATCGTTTTGCCGTCATGAATCTTACCGGAAGCTATATAATCAACAGCCTCGTCTATTGTAAGTCTGATTATATCCATATATTCATCACTATCTCTGTTTGTCTTTCCCCGTGTGCACTCTGTACCGATAAACACAGCCGTTCTCTCACTGAAAAGCCCTACGGATGCGACTATATAATTTATAAAATGGAGTTTTCCGGGAATCAGACCTGTTTCTTCTTCGGCTTCGCGGCGGGCACAGCTGATAAAGGCTTCCATATCAGGAGGAGCCTCTCCTTTTGTCAGAATATCCTCGGACAGAGTGACATCCCCCTTTTCCATGCATCCGCCCGGAATCTCAACGGACTCTCCATCCAGAACCTGTCTGTACTGCTTTACAAAAACAAGTTTTCCCTCTTCATCCTCCAGAAGAACAGCTGCTCCGTTCCTGTTTTCCACATAATCATAATATAGAATTTCGCCTTCAGGTGTCAGCATAGTATCTTCGTAAACCTTAACCCGGTGACCTGTATACTTAAGCTCACGCCCGATTTTCTTAATACGTTCAGACATAGTACACCTCAAAATCTATAAAAGCACATAACATTTTGTAAATTAATAATAGCATAAAATATTGAAAAAGGCTGCCGCAAAGCGACAGCCCGTAATCTTATTTTGCATAATCAGTGACTCTTGATTCTCTGATAAGACTAACCTTGATCTGTCCGGGATATTCAAGTTCATCTTCGATTTTCTTTGAAATATCTCGAGCAAGTATAACCATATCAGAGTCACTAACCTGGTCAGGAACAACCATTACCCTTATCTCCCTGCCTGCCTGAATAGCAAAGGATTTGTCAACACCGTTAAAACCATTAGCAATATCTTCAAGCTTAGTAAGCCTTGTCGAATAAGTCTCAAGCGTTTCACGTCTTGCTCCCGGTCTTGCAGCCGAAATCGTATCTGCAGCCTGAACAATACATGCTATAAGACTTTCAGGTTCACAATCTCCATGATGTGAAGCAACAGAATTTATAACAACACTGTTCTCTTTGTACTTCCTGCAAAGATCCACACCTATAGTTACATGAGAACCTTCCATCTCATGATCAATAGATTTTCCGATATCATGTAAGAGTCCTGCACGCTTTGCAAGCTTTACATCAACACCGATTTCTCCGGCTATAAGTCCGCTTAATTCGGCAACCTCAACTGAATGCTTCAAAGCATTTTGACCATAGCTTGTTCTGAACTTCATTCTACCCAAAAGCTTAATCAACTCAGGATGAAGTCCGTGAACACCAACCTCAAGTGCGGCAGCTTCACCCTCTTCTTTCATCATGGCTTCAACTTCTTTACGAGCCTTTTCAACCATTTCCTCGATTCTTGCCGGATGAATTCTACCATCAACAATAAGCTTTTCAAGAGCGATTCTGGCTACCTCACGTCTTACAGGATCGAAGCTGGATAAAACAACAGCTTCAGGCGTATCATCTATAATCAGATCAACACCTGTAAGCGTTTCAAGAGCACGTATATTACGTCCCTCTCTACCGATAATTCTACCCTTCATTTCATCTGAAGGAAGCTGTACAAGTGATATAGTCGACTCAGAAACAACATCTGCAGCACACTTCTGTATAGCTGTTACAATGTATTCCTTAGCTTTTTTATCAGCTTCTTCCTTCGCTCTGGATTCCAGTTCCTTGATCATTATCGCTGTTTCGTGTTTAACATCGTCTTCAACAGACTTAAGCAAATATTCCTTTGCCTGTTCAGAGGTGAGTCCGGATATTCTTTCCAGTTCCTGTTCCCTTTTTGCCATGAGCTCATCGGCGGCAGTAATCTTCTTGGCAAGATTTGCTTCTTTGGAAGCAAGTGACTGCTCCTTTTTTTCAAGCGTGTCACTTTTCTTATCAAGATTTTCCTCTCGCTGCAGAACCCTTTTCTCCATATGCTGAATCTCAGAACGACGATCCTTAACTTCCTTCTCGATATCATTCTTGGTCTTTAAGGCCTCTTCTTTAGCAGTCAGAAGTATATCTCTCTTCTTTGATTCGGCATCCTTGAGTGCTTCATCTATAATATCTCGAGCCTTGTCCTCAGCTTTGCCTATCTTAGCTTCAGCGATATTCTTTCTGTAAGCTATTCCGGCAAACCATGCGAGAGCTGCGGCTATAATTACTATGATAGCACAGATGATTATAGCAATAGGATTTCCCACAGGAGCACCTCCTTTATTAAGTTTTTATTGTATATAATGTACATAATATCCATATGTACAACATTTATATATTATATTTTTTACCATATTATGTCAAGTATGAATTAATATCGCTAAAACTGAAGCCTTTCCTCAGCAGAAATGCTGCCACCCTTCTTTTTACTTTTTCGTCCGACAGATCCTGGCCTTTATACTTCTTCTCAATAAGATTTTTGATCACTTCATCTCTTTCTATAGACTCATCTGTGTAAACTTCATTTAGAAGATCATTCATCCAGTCTCCGGTAACTCCCTTATATTCCAGCTCACGTATGATCAGTTCACGGCTTTTTGTACGTGAATAGTATCTGATATAGCTCTCCGCATATCTTTTATCATCAAGATATCTCTCAGCATAAAGAGCTTCTATAACGTCATTAATTATCTCATCTGAATAATTATTTCTCTTCATCTTAAGCTTTATATCGTATGCAGAGTATTCTGCACCTGCAAGAAATGCACTGTATTTGTCAAATGCTTTGCTGTATATAACCGAATAAAGCCTGTCTGAAAAAGTTTCACTGATCTCTTTTAATATATTCTGATCATTTCCGTCAGGTTCATCTCCCGGAAAATCTATATCAATCTCCGCCTTCTTCAGGTCAGCATAATAAACGGGGCCTATATAAACCTCGTCTATATAGGCCCTGAAGTATTTGACATTCTTATTCTTTATCAGCTTCAGCTGCATCCGCATCTGCTCCTATTCCATAATGTGCTCTTACAAGCTTCTCTATTTCTTCCATTATCTCAGGATTTTCTGCAAGGTAAGCTTTGGTATTTTCTCTTCCCTGACCGATCTTGTTGCCCTGATAAGAATACCATGCACCTGATTTATTGATGATATCGCATGATGCTGCAAGATCAACGATATCCCCTACCTTTGAAATGCCCTTTCCGAACATGATATCAAATTCAGCTTCCTTAAATGGAGGCGCTACTTTATTCTTAACGACCTTAACTCTTGTTCTGTTACCTATAACCTCTCCCTGAGCCTTAAGGGATTCGATACGTCTCACATCCAGTCTTACCGATGAATAGAACTTGAGAGCTCTACCTCCTGTAGTTGTCTCAGGATTTCCAAACATAACACCGACTTTCTCACGGAGCTGATTGATGAATATGACAACACAATTGGTCTTACTTATAACTGCTGTCAGCTTACGGAGAGCCTGAGACATGAGTCTTGCATGAAGTCCCACATGACTGTCGCCCATCTCGCCGTCTATCTCAGCTTTAGGTACAAGTGCAGCAACCGAGTCAACGATTATAACATCAACCGCACCTGAACGAACCATGGTCTCTGTGATCTCAAGAGCCTGCTCACCGTTATCCGGCTGGGATATATAGAGATTATCTATATCAACTCCGATATTCTTGGCATATACAGGATCAAGTGCATGCTCAGCATCGATAAAGCCTGCAATCCCTCCCAGCTTCTGAACTTCGGAAACCACATGAAGTGCAACCGTAGTCTTACCACTTGATTCAGGTCCGTATATCTCGATGATACGTCCTCTCGGCATACCACCCACACCAAGCGCTATATCAAGGCTCAGTGATCCTGTCGGAACAACTTCTATGTTCATATTCTTGGTATTATCACCAAGCTTCATAACAGAACCCTTGCCATACTGTTTTTCAATCTGTGCAAGCGCCGCATCAAGCGCTTTAATCTTATCTTCGTTAGCCATTTTAGTCTCCTCTTCCTAAATTCTTATTACCCCACCGAGGTAACTATTAAAATAGTATCTTCGCTTCACAAGACAAAAATCAGTATAGCATAGTCACTGAAAAAATGCTATTCTTTTAAGGGACTCTGATAGCTCATTTTATGAGCATTTATTGGACTCAATTAGCTTTTCAGTCTGTTATAATATCAACCGGATATATAAATAATTGTGAGGTTCCATATGTCAACTGTAGGAATAATTGCAGAATTTAATCCTTATCATAACGGTCATTCATATCTTATAAAAGAAGCTGTTCGTACACTGCAAAAAGAAACCGGGGAAACACCCGGAGTGATCATTATGATGAGCGGAAATTTCGTACAGCGGGGCGCACCTGCCATACTGGACAAATATACCCGCGCCGCTGCAGCACTTGAGGACGCGGATCTGGTATTTGAGATTCCCGTATTATGGGCTGCAAATGATGCAGGTCATTTTGCATTCTGCGGCATCAGTATGCTGTCACAAATGAAAACAGACTATATCGCCTTCGGTATAGAGACTATTAAATCCGATGATTCCGAAGACAGTATGGCTTTGGAAAAGACTGTATCAGATCTGAAATGTGTATCTAAGATTCTAAGTGAAGAAAATGAAGATTATAAAATAATATTAAAGTCCGAACTTGCATCAGGATTATCATATCCTTCCGCAAGGGCAAATGCACTGAATAAATATATGGGGATTGATGTAAGAACCATATCTTCCCCCAACAACATTCTGGCCATTGAATATCTTACCGCCATAAACAAACTGAGGTCTGATATCCGTCCGGTATTTATAGAGCGAAAAGGTGCCACTTATAATGATACAGAAATGTATACCGGCTACTCATCCGCAACTGCCATAAGAAAGGTTATGACCGAAAGAAACCCCGATACCGGAATTTTGAAAAGCAATCTTCCCGCCGATCAATTTGAGATCATCTCCGGATTGATCAGGGATGGTTATCCATTTATAGAAGAACCGGATATTATGCCATATATCATTTCCCAGCTAAAAAGCCGCACCAATGAGGAACTGCTAAGTATAATGGGAATGAACCGTGAACTCCTCAACAGGATAAGTAAAGCGAATTTGCCGATGAGCTATGGGGAGCTTGTTGATTATATGAAAACAAAAAATATTACCCACACCAGAATCACCAGATTACTGGTTCAGATTGCTCTTCACATAACTAAAAATGAATTTATTGATAATTATGAATTCCCGGAATATGCAAACCTTCTTGCCATGAGAAAATCAGCATCCGGCATTATAAAAAATATAAGGGAGAACTCGGACATTACTATCATAGATAAAAAGTCCGCATTTCAGCCCGTAAATGACATATCGATTCTTTCCCGGTCCATGGACTGCCGTGCATCAGACATTTATAATGAAATCATATTTTTAAAATCCGGACTCCGGCTTCCTTCCGAGCTTAAATCAACTGTGATTGTAAAATAAAAAGGTGCGCCCTGCGGCGCACCTGAATTTTTTATTCATCTAAAAAATCATCGTCATCATCGTCGAAGTCATCATCATAATCATCATCGTCATAGTCCTCATCATCGATGTCTTCTTCATCTTCATATTCATCATCGAACTCATCCTGCTGATAATTATTCTGCTGATATCCACCACCCTGATAATTATTCTGGGAAGCGTTTGAATACTGATCAGACTGTGTCATGCCATCGGGACCGTTGATAAGATCGATACTTGTATTAACCTCTCCGATATTATTTTCAAGTGTATAGAGATTATTCTCTAAGCTGTCACAAAGATTTTTATAGTTTTCATTTTCCATTTCAAGGGTAGATGAAATGAAGTCTCTCATCTCTGAAAGCTTCTGCTTTGTATAAGACATTGCTCCAAGTCTTACTTCCTTAGCTTCAGCTGTAGCATCATCAACTATCTGCTGTGCCTGCTCACGTGCAGCTGTAACAATCTCATCAGCCCTGATATTTGCAAGTTCAGTAATGTGATTAGAATCCACAAGACGATTTGCCTCATTTACTGATTCGGAAATAATAGCATCTGAACGGGTTCTTGCCGATGCAAGTATCGCTTCCTTGTTCCTCATGATTTTTTTACATCTTTCAATCTCACTTGGAAGTTTAAGTTTAAGCTCACTAAGCATCTTCTCAAGCTCTTCCTTAGGAACTATAATCTTATTTGAAGATAAAGGCTGATATTTGCAATTACCAATAAAAACCTCGATCTCATCGATCATTTCCTCAACGCCCTTTTTACCCATTTTAAAATCCTCCTGTGATTTTTAATCATAAGATATTATACTTTTCCTCTACCCTATGTAGAACTATTTCAGGTACCAAATCTTTTACAGATTTTCCATAGCTCGCAAATTCTTTAACTATGGATGAACTGATATAAGAAAGTGATGGCTCTGTTGCCATAAACACTGTCTCGATTTTTGTTGATATTGTTTTGTTCACCTGAGCCATCTGGAATTCAAAATCAAAATCCGACATGCCTCTGAGACCCCTGACTATAATGCTGACATCATTTTGTTTTGCAAAGTCAACCAGAAGTCCGTCCGAACTCGATACTTTTACATTATCATAATCCGACAAAACATCACATAACATCTTAACACGTTCTTCGAGAGAAAACAATGGAGATTTTTTGCCGGAATTATTTAATACACATACGATCAGCTCATCAAATATCTTTGACGACCTCTTGATTATATCAAGATGCCCATAAGTTACCGGGTCAAAGCTACCGGGATATATAGCCCTTACCATTACATATCCTCCCTGATTCTGATAAATACATGTTTATTTGTCCTATATCTTTTCTCTTTATAAATATAAAATTTGGTATCATCCAGATATGTCATATCTTCATCAAGTGTGGCTTCTATAACTATTATAGTATCCGGATTTTTGAAATCTTTGGCATTAAGTATCATCATTATTTCTTTTTCAAGTCCCTTACTGTATGGAGGATCCATGAAGATTACATCAAAGTTAACCTTTCCCATATCTCTCACATATCTTATGGCATCACTTCTCATAATCTCGGCTTCATTCTCAAACTTGGTGAAATGAATATTTTGCTTTATACAGGAAAGTGCATCTTTTCCGTTTTCCACAAGTACGGCATGTTCGGCTCCTCTGGACAGAGCCTCGATACCTATGGCTCCGCTCCCCGAAAAAAGGTCAAGGAATCTGCATCCGGGAATATAATCCTGAAGCACGTTAAATAATGTCTCCTTATATCTGTCACCTGTAGGTCTTGTCTCAAGCCCCTCAACCGTTTTAAGCGGCAGACTTCTTCTGGTTCCTGCTATAACTCTCATAATTAATTTTATCTCCTGTTACACCTAATTACTTAGAATTGTATCTTTCAGCCACTCTCCTGCCTCAGATAAGTCGCCGTCCTCCCAGCCTGATGTTTTATCTGAGTCCGGTGATATAAGCGCTGAGGTTTCGTTCTTGTTTGACAGACTCCAGCTGGCATATGACAGATTGTTATCATTGATAAATTCCATCCACTCATCTGCCGAATCATAATCGATTCCGCCGTTTCCCGATGCATCGCAAATACTGAACTCAGAGATAAATACAGGAAGTCCGGCATCAATAGCTTTCTTCGCCTTGTCTCTTATATTATCCTTATGAGTTGCAGCATAAAAATGTACCGCATACATTATATTATCATAATCCGATAATGGATTCTCAATCGCTGTGTCTACATCCTGTGACCATGTCGGTGTTCCGACTATGATTATAGCATCCTTATCATTCTTTCTTATTACAGGAATGACAATATCCGCATATTCCTTTATGTCATCCCAAGTAGTACCGCCGTTTGGCTCATTGCATATCTCATAGATCACATTATCATAATCTGCATATTTGGATGACATTTCATCAAAGAAATCTACAGCTTCATCCTTATATTTAAGAGGTGTAAGATCGTGAAGTATATGCCAGTCAACTATTACATACATTCCAAGCTCGGTTGCAGCTTCCACACCGTCGGATACAAGTTTTTTCAGGTCGGACTGATTTCCGTCCGTACAATATCCACCGCCTTCATCGGTGTACATAGCGATTCTTATAAGATTTGCCCCCCAGTCATCACGAAGGGTCTCGAATGCATCTTTATTAACATATTGCGGGAACCATGCGATTCCGTGTGTACTTATTCCGCGCAGCTGATACTTGTCACCGTTTTTATCAACTATATCTGTTCCCTTTACCGAAAGTTTTCCATGATTATCATATGGAGTTCCTTCTTCAACAGGTCTTGGTGTACTCTTCTCTGCTCTTTCCTTTTTTCTTTCTTCCCTCGCTTTTTCGGCAGCATCTGCAGCAGCTACGAGCTTTCCGTCTACATACAGTTCTCCGCCCTTCGGAACATTCTTACACTCTTCTTCGGTTTTAAAATCAACGATCATTCCGATGTCACCGACGGTGGTTTTTGATCCGATGGTATTATTGTACTCAACCGGAGTAAGCTCAAGTACATCACCATTTATTTTATATTCGGCATTCCAGATATTTTCTATTTCCGCTCCCTTAAAGCCTTTAATCTTTACAACCCAGTCCTTATATTCCTTGTTTGAATCATTCTGGATTTTAACATCACATTGGAATCCGTAACCCTTCTCATTCTGCCATGGTGCATTAGTATTTACTGTTACGAATATACCTCCCTCAGACCCGGATTCTTCACTGCTGCTTTTCTCATCAGCCTCCTCAGTCTTTTCTTCGGAAGCCGCCTCAGTTTTTTCTTCAGTGCTTTTCTCCTCGGTTATCTCTTCGGTCTCATCATCCCCGGTATTTTTTGCAGCTTCGGTAGTTTTCGGAGTATCGGCATTTTGACCTTTTTCTTCTCCTCTCCTCATTCCGATTATATAACCTGCAACTCCGATAAGGATGGCAGTGAATACAAGTATAATAATCAACTGTATCTTTCCGGATTTACCTTTATTTTCATTATTCATCGCTTAGAATACCTCCGTATTTGATTGCAGCCTCCTGGGCATTTTTCAGTATATCGGCATGGCTGTATATATCAGCCACTCTGAATGCCAGATCGCCGCTCTGTCTGATTCCGAAGAACTCTCCCGGCCCTCGCAGTCTGAGATCTTCGGACGCTATATGAAATCCGTCATTTGATTCTTCAAGTACCTTAAGTCTCTCCATAGACTCATCAGACTTCTTAACATTTATAAATATACAGTAACTCTGGGCATCACCTCGGCCCACGCGTCCTCTCAGCTGATGAAGCTGTGCCAGTCCGAATCTTTCCGCATTTTCGATCATCATTACCGTCGCATTTGGATTATTGATTCCAACCTCAATAACAGTCGTGGATACAAGCACATCTATCTCCCTATTATTGAAACGTTCCATGATCTCGGTCTTCTCAGACTCTTTCATCCTCCCGTGGAGATACTCGACTTTTATATTATTTCCAAGGACGGTACTCAGCTCATCAGTATAATTTATCACATTTTCGGCATCAACTGCCTCACTTTCTTCAACCATCGGGCAGATAATATATGCCTGATGTCCGCTTAAAACCTCTTTTCTGATAAATGCATAAGCAGACGGTCTGTAATCCGTACCTACGACACAGTTCTTTATCTTCTTTCTGCCTGCCGGCAGCTCTTTGATCACCGAAATATCAAGATCTGCATATAATATGATGGCCAGTGTTCTCGGTATGGGAGTCGCGCTCATAACAAGCACATGCGGATGTTCCCCTTTCAGTGCCAGCTTCTCTCTCTGCTTAACACCGAATCTGTGCTGCTCATCAGTTATAACCAGTCCGAGATTCTTATATTCAACCTTATCGGTAATAAGCGCATGAGTTCCCACAACGATGTCTATCTCACCGCTTTTCAGTCTTTCATAAACCAGTCTTCTTTCCTTGGCTCCAAGGGATCCTGTGAGAAGTCCGACTTTAAGTTTATAAGGCTTAAACCTTTCCGTCAGTTCTTTAAAATGCTGTTCTGCCAGCACCTCTGTCGGAACCATCATAGCTCCCTGATACCCGGATACAGCTGTTATAAACAGCGCTTCTTCTGCCACCACAGTTTTTCCCGAACCTACATCTCCTTGAATAAGTCGGTTCATCACATGGTCGGAACTCATATCGGAAATGATATCCCGAGCAGCATTTTTTTGTCCGGCAGTCAGCTGAAATCCAAGTCCGGCTTCAAATCCGTTCAGTCTGGAAATGGCATCTTCACTGATAATATGTGTATTGATCAGTTTAATATTTTTTTCCTTCAGCTTATATACATTCAGTATAAAATGAAAGAACTCATCAAATGCAAGCCTCTCCACCGCTTTTATAAGGTTCTCTCTTGTTTCGGGAAAATGGATTGCCATAATTGCATCACTAACGGGTGTGAGTCCGTATTCCTGCCTCATTTCCTCCGGCGCATAATCCTCAGTACTCTTTATCACATCAACCACCGCGCGCATTGCTTTAGTGACCATATTATTTGTAAGGCCTTTTACCAGCGGATATACCGGCTGCATGGTGCTCAGCATTTTCTGATAATTAAACTGGGTATAGTATTCCGGCATTTCCATTACTCTTGAAGCGCCCTGTATCTTAATGGCACCCACAAAGACATACATTTCACCTTTATGCAGTACATTTCTCAGAAACGGCATATTATACCACAGCATTTTCACGGAACCGGAGTCATCAGCCGCGGAAAGAGTCACAATAGTAAATCTTCTTCCTCTGGTTACTGCTACGCCACTAACTATTCTACAAAAGACAGCAGCTCTGTCTCCCTCAGAAAGAGAACTGACGGATACAGGCTGCTCATATACTTTATAATTCCTGGGATAATAATGAATAAGGTCATAGACAGTTTCCACACCTACCTTACCGAAGGTAGCTGCTGTCTTGTCACCGATTCCTTTAACTTCAGTTATTTTATCTTCAGGTCTCATTATTTGCTCACTTTATTTAAATGATCATCATTCTACAGAAACTATGTAATAATATATCGGCTGTCCGCCGTTCTGAAGATCCACATCCAGATCGGGATACTTCTCGGAAAGCTTCTCACTGAGAGTATTTGCTCTTTCTTCGGTAATCTCATGTCCGTAATATACTGTTATAAGGCCTGAATCCTCATCTACCATGCCGTCAATAAGCTGGGTGGTAACTTCTTCAATATCTCGGCCAACCACGTCAGTACCCTTATCGCTTATTCCCATAATATCGCCGTTCTTTATCTCTTTTC
>CAMOCO010000055.1 GCA_946610715.1 uncultured Clostridia bacterium
TACATTTTTCTGCTTTTTTGTTTTCTCATCATCCATTGCAGCAAATCCTTCAATAAGCAGTATGCTGAGCAAGGCTGTTGCGGGGCATGAATACTGGTGGGCTATCGGCCTCAGTCAGATAATATCAAATGTACCTGCATCGATAGTTCTGTATCCATTTACGAAGAATTTTGCCGGGCTTATCTATGGCGCAGATACAGCAGGTCTTTGTTCTCTTATAGGGTCATTGGCTTCGGTAATAAATTATAGAATATATGTCCGAGAGTATCCTGAAAAGGGTAAGAAATTTATTCGCACCTTTACACTTATCAGCTGTGTAACAGAATAGTCCACTTGATTTTAGTAAAAAATCATATTATAATTTATGAAAATCATAAAGATGCTTTTGCGATTTTCATAAATTATACTTTGCATATTGAAGGAGACTGTTATGATAAGTAGAAAAATATCAGAAAAAATAACAGATTATAAGAAGAAATATCCAGTAATTACTCTTACCGGTGTTAGGCAATGCGGAAAATCGACATTATTAAGATATTTATTTAGTGATTATAAATATGTTTCATTAGAAGATATAGATATCAGAAATTTTGCCAGAGAAGATGCAAGAGGATTTTTAAATAATTTTAATGAACCTTGTATATTTGATGAGATTCAAAGAGTTCCCGAATTGTTCTCATATATACAAACAAAAGTTGATAAAGAAAATATTATGGGAAAATATATTTTATCGGGTTCAAACAATTTTCTATTAATGCAGAGCATATCGCAAAGTCTGGCGGGGAGAGCAGCTGTATTAAACTTGGCGCCATTTTCAATCAGTGAATTAATGGCAACTGATTATTACAGTTCAGATGTCAATGAATTAATGGTTAAAGGATTCTATCCTGCCATTTATTCAAGGGATATACATCCTGCTGATTATTTTCCAAGTTATGTAATGACATATATCGAAAGGGATGTACGCCTGCTTAGAAATATACCCGATGCTGACGATTTCAAAAGATTTATAAAAATACTGGCAACAAGATCAGGGCAGGTAGTAAATTATACTGACCTATCAAAAATATGTGGGTTGTCTATACCTACAGTTAGAGCATGGACTTCAATACTTGAACAGAGTTTTCTTATATATTTTATCAGACCATTTTATAATAATTATTCAAAGAGACTGATTAAATCCCCTAAATTATATTTCTATGATACAGGATTACTTTGTTACCTGCTTGGAATTGAAAGTCCAGAGCAGCTCGCAATGAGTGAAATGAGAGGGGCAATCTTTGAAACAATGGTTGTATCGGAATTTGTTAAAAACAGAATGTTTGATGGAAAAATACCTCAAATTTATTACTGGCGAGATACAAATCAGAATGAGGTTGATCTGATTGTTGAAGAAAAAGGAATAATAAATATGTATGAAATAAAAGCTGGAAGCACTATGGAAAGAAAATATCTACATGGGCTGAAAAAGTTCGCAGAAATATCAGGGATCTCTATGGAGCATGCAGCAGTTATATATTCTGGAAATCAAAATTATAAGAGTACAAATGGAAGTTTTATAAGATATGACGAGGTTTGTTAGGTAGTAGAAAGTGACCCACTTTTGGTAAAAAAAATCGAATCTTGAAATGTCAAATCCCGCAAACGCATGTCACACAGCGCTTGCGGGATTATTACAGTTAAATGATTTTAGTAAAGAGTTGAAGACATATCCTTATAAACATCTTCTGCTCCGAGAGATTTAACTTTTTCATTTATCTTATTTTCAACGGTACTGTAGCCATCAAAAGTAAAGTTATATTTTGAAGCGATTGCATCAATCTGATCAACCTTTTCCTGAGTGATGGAATCTCCAAGGAAATAATAGTAGATATCAGATCCGATTACTGTCTGACCAAAGTAAATCTGATCTCCGGAATCTCCGTTTGAAGAACTATACTCATTAATTATCTCATTTACAGTAGATTCTTTTTCGTCGCCGATATCACCGAAGGTAAAGCCGGGATATGCCTGACATTCTCTATATAGTAATGTGTAGTTGAAATTTGCATCCGGAACATATACTTCCCCAACGTGGAATCCTGCTCCGCCTGAACCGAGGGAAGTGACAAGTCCTTTAGATGTAATGTTAACATCTTTTCTTGACCACATATCATCTGCAAAAGTTATCTCGAGTCCGCCGTTTTTCTCTATTGCTATATAAAGAAAAGAATAGGATTCTGTTTCAACACTCATATTGTACTTAAGAAGGTAGGCATTTACATTTCCGCCGGTCAGTTTGTAGTTTTCCTTTGTAACATTTGCAGTACTGAAATCGAAAAGCGCGTTTGAATTTTTTAAGTTGTCAAAAAACTCTGCTTCATTTGCAAATTCCTTCTTATCTATTGAACCATAATCAAGGCTTGTTGTAACTGAATCAGAGAATCGAATGCTGACATTTCCGTTAAAGAAATCCTCTGCCATATTCACACTATTTGATTGGGCTTCGGTAGTGGCAGCTGTTGCAGCTTCGGTTGGTGCTTCAGTTTCTGCTTTTTCCTCAGTGGAAGTGGTTCCTTCGGTTGGCGCTTCAGTTTCTGCTTTTTCCTCAACTGAAGAGGCTTCTTCGGTTGTTTCAGCATTTTCTGTAACGGCCTCTGTGACTACAGAATCATCTGTGTCATTTTTGCCGCAGGCTGATATGGAGAATGCCATACCGGCAACAAGTGAAATTGCGATTAGCTTGTTTAAGGATTTGATTCTCATTGCGTTTCTCCTATTCATTTTAAAATTTGGTATTCGAGTATTATACTGCATGTTTCTGGAATATGAAAGATTTATTTGTATTAAGAAATTTTGTTTTTTATATTAAGAATGTGTTTGTTGCACATTTGTTATATACTATATAATATGATGTGACAAAGGGTCAAAGGATTAAAAACACAATTAGAAATGTATATAAAAATTAAGATGAAAAATGATCCTAAGAAATAGTGCATAAGTAAAAGGAGATCACTTGATGTTTGGATTTGCATGGAAAAAAAGCAGAGCAGTGCCTAAGATAAGCTATGACCCGGAAACTCAGGAGCCGGTTTTGAAAAGCAGTATCTGTACAGGAGAAAGGGTTGCGGGATTTATGGATATTTCCACGAAAAAATTTCATGATGTGATGCTTATACGAAGCGATGCTGAACTGGAAATGTTCTGCGAAGCATGCGGAATTAAAAAAAATGATTTAAAGAAGATAGTATGACAGCATGTACTTATGATATAATCAAAATATCAGTTCCTACCGGGAAAAACAATTTGTAAATATTCTATTGATAATATTCCGTTTATTAAGAGCAGATTAGGTGAATGAATGAAAAGTTTTAAAACAAGAAATGTGATATATATAGTCGTTCTCGGACTGATCCTTAATCTGGCCGGTAAGAAGGTTCCCGAAATGTGGAACCTGCCTATCTGGATGGATTCCTTTGGGACGACTTTGTCGGCATATGTCCTTGGCCCTGTGGGAGGAGCGGCTGTCGGCCTTACGTCGAATATCATCTATAATATTCTGCATGATACCACCATGTATCTCTACGGCATCATCAATGCCGCAATAGGTATAATAGTCGGGCTATGTGCCAGAAGGGGCAGCTTTAAAAACCTTTTCGGTATTATGACAGTCAGTGCGATGATAACCATTATCTGTATCGCTATCTCAACTCCACTCAATCTTTATTATTATGACGGAATGGTTGGAAACCCCTTCGGTGACGGCGTGGCTGAGTATCTTATGAAAAGCGGAGTGAATAAGTATATAGCATGCGCCATTGGTGATTTTTATATCGAGTTTTCCGATAAGATTGTTACTTTTGGACTGTTCGGTCTGGTTCTTCTGGTCGTAAGAAAAGTCAGAAAGAGTCGGACAGTCAGTTCTTTAATTATAACAATGCTTGCTCTCACCTTTGCTTTCGCTTCTTCAAAGCCTCTTACAGTTCATGCTGCTGATGATGGAATAATTGCAGAACAGTCTGAGGACGGTGAAGAATCTGCAGATGATGAAGAATCAGGAGAAGAAGATGGCGATGCATTCATTTCCAGAGGGCCGGATAAGGATACACTGGATTTTTATTCCTATTTCCAGACTCTGTACAATGCAAAGAACGGACTGTCCTGCGGAACGGCAAATGATATAGCCGAAACTAATGACGGTATACTCTGGGTCGGAACTTATGCCGGACTTTACAGATATAACGGAAGAGATTTCCGGCTTATGAAGGATTTTGGATCAGTCAAAAATGTAAACTGTCTTTATGTGGATCCGGAAGGACGTCTGTGGATCGGAACAAATGATAACGGACTGGCAGTTAGCGTAAATGAGAATGTTACAAATACCATTGATATGTCAAATGGTCTTCCTTCCAATTCCGTACGCTCTATAGTTATGAGTTCTGACGGATATTATTATATCGGTACTTCCTCATCTCTGCAGATATTGCAGCTTAGAGGGGGGATGCGGATAAAACATGAGATAGAAGAAATAAAAAATGCAACCAGTCTTTCGGCGGATAATCTGGACCATGTTGCAGCAGTTACATCGGACGGTAAACTGCAGCTGCTGTATAATGCAGAGATTATCGGTAAACCGAGAGAATGCCCCGGGGATGATGTATTTACATCCTGCTATTTCAGAAAAGACGGAACACTCTGCGCCACAGGTTCGAGAAATATTATTTATTTATTTGAGATAAAAGATAATACTTTGATGCTGAAAGGCGTAGCAGCTACGGGAAAGCTTAATCATATTAATTCCGTATATGAAACAGAAGATGGATTCCTGCTGGCATGTACCGACAGCGGAGTCGGATTCTTTGATAAAAATATGGAATTTAAAACCATAAATACCAATGAGTTCAACAATTCAATCGATAAGGCCATAATGGACTATCAGGGAAATTTCTGGCTTATATCATCCAGACAGGGAATGCTGAGACTGTCACCCTCAGTATTTTCTAATATTTACGGATACAGCGGCCTGGATAATAAAGTAGTAAATGCGGTGGCAAATTGGAATAATAAGCTTTACATAGGAACCGATGACGGTCTGGATGTGCTGAACAGTGAAGGCATGGCAATATATGTTGATCCGCTTCAGAAACATCTAAGCGGTATCAGGATCAGACAGATTACTCCCGACAGCAGCGGGAATTTATGGGTATCTACGTATGGACACGGGCTGCTTAAATATACCGGAGCCGGTAAGGTTAAATGGTTTAATGCGGAAGAGGGTTTTTCAGACTGGATCAGATGCTGTGCCCAGCTGGATGACGGAACGATGGTTTCTGCCGGAGATTCCGGACTTGCATATATTAAAGATGATAAGATCATAAAACAGATAGCGCAGGGGAAAGACTTCCTCGAATCCAGGGTTCTCTGCCTCCTTTCCATAGGTGACGGACGAATGATTGCCGGCAGTGACGGAGACGGTATGGCAATTGTAAAGGATGGCGTAGTTGAGAGGAAGATTACATCAGCAGACGGACTTTCTTCGAATGTAATTCTTCGTATAGTAGAGGCAAAGAAAAACGGCGGTTATTTTATTGTAACCAGTAACGGACTCTGCTATATGGACCGGGAAGGAAATATCCGTATACTGGATCAATTTCCATACTACAATAATTATGATATATGGGAACTGGATGATGGTGAAGCATTTGTCCTGGGAAGCGCCGGAATATATGTAATGGATGAAGACGACATTATAGCAAATACCGGAGAAGCACAGTACGAATTTCTTGATGCAAAAAGAGGACTGCTGGATACACTTACAGTAAATGCATGGAACTGTATGGATGGAAGCGGTGATCTCTTCCTGTCAACGGATGTGGGCGTTTACGTACTTAACCTAAAAGACTTTGGTTCGGACAAGAACTCATATCGTATGAAGGTTACGTCGGTTGTGCTGGACGGAGTAAAGCATCAGGTGGAAAGAGGCACCGATATAATACTGGACAGAGAGACTGTAAGACTCGAGATCAAACCGGAGATAATCAATTACACGGTTGAGGATCCGATAGTTCAGTACTGGCTTAATGGATTTGACTCGAAAATGACAGAAGTAAATGCCAGTGAGCTGGAGAGCATAGTTTATACAAATCTTCCAACCGGTGATTTTACCTTCGAAATGCGTATAATCGATAATGACGGAAATATTCTCGAAGAAAGCTTCTATTCCATTGTAAAGGAAAAGAAGATATACGATTACTGGTGGTTCAAAATATATATGATAATGGTAGCGGGAGTAGCTGTTGCATGGTTTACCTGGTTCATAGCCCGTACCAATATACAGAGAACTCTCAGGTATCAGGAAAGAGAACTGGAAATTGCCAGAAAGCAGCTGGAAATGGGAGAACAGACAATTCTTGCCATAGCAAAAGCTGTTGATGCAAAGGATGAAAATACAAGTCTTCATTCACAGCGTGTATCGGAATATTCAGCCATGCTTGCCCGTGAACTTGGATTCGATGATGAACAATGTGAAAATATCAGGCGTGCCGGACTCCTTCATGATATCGGTAAGATAGGTATCCCTGACAGAGTGCTCAATAAAAAAGGACGCCTTGATGATGAAGAATATGAACTTATGAAGTCCCATGTTGTACTGGGTGGTGAGATACTTAAGGACTTTACGTTGATCGAGCATGCTGCTGACGGAGCCATGTACCATCATGAAAAATATGATGGAACAGGTTATGCCCAAAAGTTAAAGGGTGAAGAGATACCGTTATACGGCAGAATAATCGCAGTGGCGGATGCATTTGATGCGATGACTCAAAATCGTGTTTACAGAGAAAAGCAGGATATAAGCTATGTTAAGGAAGAATTGAAACGCTGCAGCGGAACCCAGTTTGATCCGAAGATAGCGGAAATAATGCTTAGGTTCATTGATGAGGGTGTCGTTCCTATCGGTGACAATGCCATGCTGAGACGAATCAGAAAACATGAACTTGAGGAAGAGCAAAAGCTTAAGGAGATGGAGGAGCATGAAAAGAATTAATATAATCTCGATAACGACATGCTTAGTACTTGTTCTCCTGGCACTTGCATATCATATGACTATCGGCAGAAATGATAACGTTGAGAGAAAGATCAAGGTTGGGATGATTCTGGACGGAGATGAGAGCGGTCCCTACAATAATAATTTCCTGAGAGTGATTCCGGCAATTGAAGCTGAGTACGGTGACAGAGTTGAGATAATATCACTAAGAAATATGCCTGAGACGGATATGGATGACGCCATGGAGATACTCCTGAATGAAAGCTGTGATCTCATTATCACCACAAGCTACGGTTATGGAGAAAAAGCTAAGGAATATGCCGAAAGATATAAGGGCATAGAGTTTGCCGCTGCCACATGTGATAATGCAAATGCAGACCCGGTGCTGGAAAATTATCATACATTCATGGGGAGGATACATGAAGCAAGATATATGTCCGGAGTGGTTGCGGGTCTTAAGCTGGAAGAGATGATAAAAGAAGGCATCATTAAACCCGAAGAAGCACTTGTGGGCTATGTGGGAGCTTATCCGGTAAGTGAGGTTATTTCAGGATATACTGCATTTTTCCTTGGAGTCAGATCGGTCGTTCCGACTGCCAAGATGAAAGTCTGCTATACGGATTCATGGAGCGATTATGTTATAGAAAAGGAATATACGGAAAAACTGATCGAAGATGGATGTGTGATAATATCACAGCATTCCGATACCATCGGTCCGGCGATTGCATGTGAAGAGGCAACGGTTAATTCTCCCGTATATCATGTGGGCTATAATCAGAGTATGATGGATATTGCACCGACTGCTTCACTGATATCCTGCAGGATCAATTGGAATCCATATATAATGGGAGCGGTTGAGGCAGTTCTTGCTGATGAAAGTATTGAGGATCATGTGGATGCCGAAAGCTGGGAAAATGATATGTGCGGAGGCTTTGATTATGACTGGGTTGAGATGGTTGAGTTAAATAAGCTCTCTGCGGCAGACGGGACAGAGGAGAAGATGGATGAACTCATGGAAGACTTGAGAAAGGGCAGGATTCATGTTTTTCAGGGTGACTATATCGGTGTTGATCCCGATGATCCGTCAGATACATGGGATTTAAATAAAGAATATATAGAAAGTGAAACGCAATCCGCACCTACATTCCATTATGTTTTAAAAGATATTATAGAAATCGTGGATTATTCCGAATGATTATCACCGGATATATCTTAGAGCCAACCGTGTTCAGATAACGCGGTTGGCTGTTTTTAAAATATTAAAAAAACAGATTGACACCAATCAGATAATTTGTTAGAGTATTAAATTGTCATTATAGGCAAATTGCGCCCATTTTTCAAAAAAAGAGGGTTTGCGCCCTTTTGCGCCCAAAAACCGATAATTTTTTGAGTGTTGGAACAATTTTCCATAATGTATAAAAATAAATCAAGGGGTGAATACGTCAATGAGAAATTACAGGATGCGTCCTATCACATCGGGCAAGAACACGCGTATGAGCTATGCCGGCAAGCAGGAAGTGCTGGATATGCCAAACCTTATAGGTGTTCAGGTAAACTCCTACAAGTGGTTCCTTGAAGAAGGTCTGAGAGAAGCTTTTAGTGATATCTCTCCGATCCAGGACTACAATGGTAATCTCAGTCTGGAGTTTGTTGATTACAAGCTCTATACCGACCAGAAGAAGTATACCATTGAAGAATGCAAGGAAAGAGATGCTACTTATGCAGCACCACTCAAGGTTCAGGTTCGTCTTATAAATAAGACAACTGATGAGATTAATCAGCATGAGATATTTATGGGCGATATGCCGCTTATGACTGAGACCGGAACCTTCGTCATTAACGGAGCAGAAAGAGTTATAGTAAGTCAGCTGGTCCGCAGCCCTGGTATCTATTATCAGGTAGGTTATGATAAGGTTGGTAAAAAGCTTTATTCGTGCCAGGTTATTCCTAACAGAGGTGCATGGCTTGAATATGAAACAGATTCAAATGATGTATTCCACGTTAAGGTAGATAGAAACAGGAAGGTTCCTGTTACTGTTCTTATCAGATCACTCGGCGTCGGAACAGATGCCGAAATCTTAGAACTTTTCGGAAACGAGCCTAAGATTCTCGCTTCCATCGAAAAGGATCCAAGTAAGAATTATAATGATGGTATCCTTCAGCTCTATAAGACTCTCAGACCGGGTGAGCCTCTGGCTGTAGAAAGTGCAGAAGGCCTTATCAATGGCATGTTCTTTGATCAGAGAAGATATGACCTCGCCAAGGTCGGCCGTTATAAGTTCAATAAAAAGCTTGCTCTTGAAAACAGAATTGCAGGCCTTATTCTTGCTGAAGACGTTATCGATCCTCTTACAGGAGAAGTACTCTTTGCACAGGGCGAGATCGTGTCCAAGGAAAACGGAAAACTGATTCAGGACAGCGCAGTTCCTTATGTAATGGTACAGACAGAAGAGGCAAATATTAAGGTCCTTTCAAATCTTATGGTTGATATCCGTCCGTGGATCGAGAATATTCTTCCTGATACAGATCCGGAAGAACTCGGTATCACAGAGATGGTTTATTATCCTGCTCTCAAGCAGCTGCTTGAAGAATACGATGATCCGGATGAGCTTGCACAGGCTATAAAGGACAGCGTGAATGAACTTATTCCTAAGCATATAACAAGAGAAGATATATTTGCTTCCATTAATTATAATATGCATCTTGAGTATCAGGTGGGAAGTGTGGATGACATCGATCACCTTGGTAACAGACGTATCAAGTCCGTAGGAGAGCTGCTTCAGAATCAGTATCGTATCGGACTTACCAGACTTGAGAGAGTTGTAAGAGAGCGTATGACAACACAGGATCCGGACACCATCACTCCTCAGTCACTTATAAATATCAAGCCGGTTACGGCAGCAGTTAAGGAATTCTTCGGTTCATCACAGCTGTCACAGTTCATGGATCAGAATAACCCGCTGTCAGAGCTTACGCATAAGAGACGTCTTTCAGCTCTCGGACCTGGTGGTCTTTCAAGAGAAAGAGCCGGATTTGAGGTCAGAGACGTTCACTATACACATTATGGACGTATGTGTCCTATCGAGACACCTGAAGGACCGAATATCGGTCTTATTAACTCACTTGCTACATATGCAAGGATCAACCAGTACGGATTTATCGAAGCACCTTACAGAAGAGTGGATAAGACGGATCCGGAAAATCCGGTTGTAACCGATGAAGTTGTATATATGACAGCAGATGAAGAAGATAACTACATCGTAGCACAGGCTTCCGAACCGCTGGATGAAAATAATCACTTCGTCAGAAACAATGTTGCCGGACGTAGAAGAGATGAGACTTCAGAATTCCCAAGAGCTGCAGTTGATTTTATGGATGTGTCTCCGAGAATGGTATTCTCAGTAGCTACATCTATGATCCCATTCCTTCAGAATGATGATGCTAACCGTGCCCTCATGGGTTCGAACATGCAGCGTCAGGCAGTTCCGCTTCTTACAACAGATGCTCCTGTTGTAGGTACAGGTATGGAAACAAAGGCTGCTGTTGACTCGGGAGTATGTATCATCGCAAAGCGTGACGGCGTTGTCGAAATGTCTTCAAGCGAGAAAATCATTGTAAAGGCAGATGAGGACGGTCTTCTTGATGAATATCATGTAATCAAGTTTGCAAGATGTAACCAGAGTAACTGCATGAACCAGAGACCTATCGTAAAGAAGGGTGACAGAGTTAAGAAGGGTGAGGTTATCGCAGACGGAGCTTCTACTTCAAATGGTGAGCTTGCACTCGGAAAGAATCCGCTTATAGGATTTATGACCTGGGAAGGTTACAACTACGAGGATGCCGTACTTCTTTCAGAAAGACTTGTTAAAGACGATGTATATACATCTGTTCATATTGAAGAATATGAAGCAGATGCAAGAGATACAAAGCTTGGACCTGAGGAAATAACAAGAGATCTTGCAAACCTTTCAAACGGTGCGCTTAAAGATCTTGATGAGAATGGTATCATCCGTATCGGTGCTGAGGTTCGTGCCGGAGATATCCTTGTTGGTAAGGTTACTCCTAAAGGCGAGACAGAACCGGATCCTCAGAGCAAACTTCTTCGTGCCATCTTCGGTGAGAAGGAGAGAGAAGTAAGAGATACATCACTTCGTGTGCCTCATGGTGCATATGGTGTTGTTATGGATATAAAGATATTTACCAGAGAGAACGGAGATGAGCTTCCACCGGGAGTAAATAAATCCGTAAGAGTAT
>CAMOCO010000056.1 GCA_946610715.1 uncultured Clostridia bacterium
CCATAAGAGCAGTAAGTCTGATGGTAACAGAGTTCTGATCGATTGAAAGTCTCTGAAGTTGTCTGGTAAGATTATCTCTCTGTTCCTTAAGAGAATCTCTCTTCATCTTAAGGTTAGCCTCTTCCTCTCTTGCTTTTCTGAGAAGATTGTTGGTTTCGCCGATTTCTTTACTGATCTCATCAAGTTCTCTTTTTCGGCCAAGCAGATTACTTGAATTTCTGAATGCACCACCGGTCATGGCTCCACCCGGATTGATAAGTTCTCCGGAAGGCGTAACCAGTCTGAGTGACTGATGGTATTTTTTGGCTATATTAATTGCATTATCGATATTATCAACTACAATGCTTCTTCCGAGAAGACTTTCGATAATACCTGTATATTTCTTATCTGTTTTAACCAGCTGGGAAGCGACTCCTATAACACCCTTTTCTCTAAGGGCATCAGGATCAACACTGCCTCTGCTCTGAACAGTGGTAATCGGAAGAAATGTTGCTCGTCCCAGTTTATTTGTTCTGAGATATGCGATCATATCTCTCGCTGTTTTTTCATCATCAGTAACGATATTCTGGATGCTTCCTCCAAGCGCAGTTTCAATGGCAGTCTCATATTCTTCATCAACCTTGATAATGTCGGCTACAACTCCCACAATACCCTTTGTTGATGATTTCTTTTCCATTACCTTACGGATGCTGACACCGTAACCTTCATATCTTTCGGTAAGGTTTCTCAGACTTTCGTGACGCGACTGAAGGCTTATAACCTGCTGAGTATATTTTGAAATATCATTCTTAATATCGTTACTTCTTTCTGCAGAAGCACGAAGATCCGCCTCAGCTTTACTGACGTCCCTGTTGATTCTGGAAATGTTATCTTCAATTGAAGTTTTTTCCATAGTAAGGGTATTTATTTCGGAATTAGTCTTTTCCTCCTCACTTTTATCTGCCAGATATCTGCTTCGGAGTTCAGTCTTTCTAAGTTCGATATTTTCAAGCATGGTATCATATCTTGCGATTTTTTCCTTGAGATTTCCGCCTTCATTCATGAAGTCTATGATATCTGCTTTAGCTGTACTGATCTTTTGTTCAATGGCTTCTTCTTCGGAAGATACTTTATCTCTGGATTCTTCTGCCTTTTTAAGAAGATCATGTTTTGCTTTTATCTCGCCTGATATATTGTTCTTTTTAGCTTCGGCTTCGGCTATCTCGCCTTTAAGCCTTTCAACTTCACTTAAATATCTTTCAATCTGTGAATTTATTTCTGTTCCGCTTTTTTGTTCTGATGAAATCTTTTCACGGATAACCAGAATCTGACCGTCGGCTCTTTCATTTTCAAGCTTTTTATCATTTACGGAATTTTTGCATTCATCTATCTCGCCTTCAAGAGTTGACAGTTCTTCTTCGAGCTTATCATATTCCTGCCTTGTATATTCGAACTCAGCATTGACTCTCTCTATGTCTGCTTTTGTAATATCAAGATTTTTCTTATTCTCTTCGAGTTTTTCATCAAGCTTATCTGTTTCAAATAAGAATGAATTGATTTCCAGCTTCTTCAGTTCCTCTTTAAAACCAAGGTATTCTTTGGCTTTTTCTGACTGGATGCGGAGAGGCTCCACTCTGTCTTCAAGCTGCGACAGTATATCATTTACTCTGTTCAGATTTACATGCTCGGCTTCAAGGTTCTTTTCCGTTATCTCTTTATTCTTCTTATACTTTACGATACCTGCTGCCTCATCAAACAGAGCACGTCTGTCTTCGGGCTTATCTGACAGAATTCTTTCAATCTGACCCTGACCGATGATAGAGTAACCCTCTTTACCGATACCGGTATCAAAAAACAGTCTTGTAATATCCTTCAGACGACTGGGATTTCCATTGATCAGGTATTCACTTTCTCCCGATCTGTATACTCGTCTGGCAACAGTTACCTCACTGTAGTCAATGGGCAGACTGCCATCGGAATTATCAAGCGTAATGGCAACATATGCTGCTCCCTGGGGTTTACGCAGCTCAGTACCGGAGAATATTACATCCTCCATATTTGAACCTCTCAGTTTTTTGGCGCTCTGTTCACCGAGAACCCATCTTACAGCATCTGCAACATTACTTTTACCGGAACCGTTAGGACCTACTATTCCGGTAATACCCTGTTCAAATTTGAAATCTATTTTATTTGCAAAGGATTTAAATCCGTTAACTTCAATATTCTTTAAATACATGGTTATGAAACTCCAAGTTTAATCATGGTTTTATGAGCAGCGATTTGCTCTGCCAGCTTCTTTGAGCCGGCTTCGCCGCATTCATATTCTGTCTTATCTATAAAGCATACTGCCGTATAGGTTTTATTGTGGGCAGGTCCGGTCTCATTAACTATTTTATATGAAACCTTCTGACCTTTTGCCTGTATATATTCCTGCAAAGAGGTTTTCGCATCAAAAAATGCCGATTCCTTTACTACTTCCGAATCTGACAGCAAATGTCTCTTAACATATCTTCCTGCGGGATTAAGTCCGCCGTCCAGATAAATTGCACCCAGTATTGATTCGAAAATATCACACAGGATTGAACTTCTCATACGTCCGCCGGATTTATCCTCACCCTGTCCGAGGAAAATATAGTCCCCAAGCCCAAGGAGTTTCACAATTTGCGATAAAGTATATTCACATACCAGGCTTGCTCTAAGCTTCGTCAGCTCACCTTCGGTTTTTTCAGGATATTTTTTAAAAAGCTCGCGACTTACAATAAATTCAAGTATTGCATCTCCCAGATATTCATAACGCTCATATGATACTCTGTCCAGCTGGCATTCATGAATATAGGATCTGTGAGTCAGAGCTATCATAAGATGATCTTTATTTTTGAATTTATAGCCGATTATAGCTTCAACTTCATCAAATCTGTCAGTCATCAGCATACCTCTTTCTAAGCTATATTTATCAGTCTTCTGTTGCTTCGAAACCACGGACAATCTTTCCGCTTACATCATTTTCTACAAAAGCTCTGCACTGATCAATGGCAGAAATCACCTCGGCTTCTTTTGAATTACCGTGAATTTTAACAACAAGACCTTTAAGTCCCAGCAGCGGCGCACCACCTTTGTTGGACGCACTGAATTTTGATTTCATTTCAAGAAGTGAACTCTTGATCAGCAGACCGCCGATTTTGGATTTTACGGATGAAGTAATTGCACCCTTTACTTCCTGAAGTATCATCTTTGAGAGACCTTCATACAGTTTGATGATCACATTTCCCACAAATGCCTCAGTAAGAATGACATCCGCCTTAGCATAAGGTATATCTCTTGCTTCGATACTTCCTATGAAATTAATATCCTTACATTCTTTTAGTAAGGGTATCGTGGATTTTACAAGTGCATTACCTTTTGTTTCTTCAACACCGATATTTACTATAGCGACTCTTGGATTTTCTATACCCATTACACTTTCCATATATACAGAACCCATAACGGCAAATTGTACAAGAACTTCCGGCTTTGCATCCACATTGGCTCCGCAGTCGATCAGTAATGATGGGCTGCCTGTGGTAGGAATCAGCGGTGCAAGGGGTGCTCTTTTTACTCCCTTTGCTCTTCCTACTATAAACTGACCTCCTGCAAGAACGGCTCCTGAACTGCCGGCAGAGATAACAGCGTCAGCCTTATCTTCTTTTACAAGGTTCATAGCTACAACCAGAGACGAATCTTTTTTACTCTGTACTGCTTTGACAGGAGTTTCATGAAGAGATATCTCCTCCGTGGCATTAATAACTTCAATCCTGTCCTTGTCATAATCCTCATTATTAAGATACTTGTTCAGCTCATCAGCGTGTCCTGTCAGATATACCTTAACATTCGGATTTTTCTTAACTCCTTCTACGGCACCTTTTACGCAAACTTCAGGTCCGTTATCACCACCAATTGTATCTATGGCAATTCTGATCTGTTCACTCATTATTAATTACCATCCTTTTTAAAATCAACTTATATATTTTATTATAAACTCAGTGTTATTGCAATAAAAAGAAAACTCCGCCGAAGCGGAGTTTTCTGAAAAACATATTAATCAACTGCAACGATCTCTTTCTGATTATATGATCCACAATTCTTGCATACTCTGTGTGGCATCATAAGCTCTCCACACTTGCTGCATTTAACAAGTGTCGGTGCAGACATCTTCCAGTTTGCTCTTCTCTTATCACGTCTTGCTTTTGATATTTTTCCTTTAGGACAGATCGACATACGAATTACACCTCCTTCGAAAACCAACTTTTGCTATTATATTAAAGCAATCTTTAAAAGTCAACACTTTTTATTATTTTTTTTGACTTTTATTATTTCTCAACAAGTCTTGCTGTATCACGAGCAATAGCCAGTTCTTCATTTGTAGGTATAACATATGACTTAACCTTTGAATCAGCTGTGCTGATCATTGCCTCTTTTCCGTGAGTTGCGGAATTAACCTCTTCATCCACTTCAAGTCCGATGTATGAGAAGTTTTTAAGTATTGCTGCTCTTACCTTGCTGTCATTTTCGCCGATACCTGCAGTGAATGCTATCATATCAACACCGTTCATGGCTGCGATATAGCTTCCGATAATCTTTACGGCACCATAGCAGAATGCATCAAATGCAAGTTTTGCTCTTGCATTTCCTTCAGCGATACCTGCATCAATGTCTCTGAAGTCACTTGAAAGTCCTGAAAGTCCCTGTACGCCTGATTTCTTGTTAAGCATTGTAAGAAGCTCATCTACATTCAGACTTTCCTTATCTGCAATATACTGAAGAACCGCAGGATCAATGCTTCCGCTTCTTGTACCCATGATAAGTCCATCAAGCGGTGTGAATCCCATAGATGTATCAACAGATTTTCCGCCATCAACAGCTGTTATACTTGCACCTCCGCCAAGGTGGCAAACGATGATTTTTGTATCTTCAATAGGTTTTCCGAGAATTTCTGCAGCCTTCTTGGAAACATAGCTGTGACTTGTACCGTGGAATCCATATTTTCTGATTTTGTATTTCTCATAATATGAGAATGGGATTCCGTAAATATATGCCTTTTCAGGCATTGTCTGATGGAATGCCGTATCAAATACCGCACACTGAGGTACGCCCGGCATAAGTTTTGAGCAGGCATCTATACCGAGCAGATTTGCAGGATTATGAAGAGGTGCCAGATCTGAACATGCCTTGATCTTCTCGATTACTTCATCATCGATAAGTACTGATGAATTAAAATATTCACCGCCATGAACAACTCTGTGTCCTACAGCGTCGATTTCTTCAAGGCTCTTAACAGCACCGTCTTCCGGATCAAGAAGAATATCAATAACCGCTTTAAAAGCTACACCGTGATCCGGCATATCTATCTTAAGCTCTTTTTTCTCACCGGTTTTTGAGCTGTCATACTTTATATCTCCGTCAGCGATACCGATTCTTTCGCAAAGTCCCTTTGCATAAACTGCTTCAGTATCAGAATCAATAAGCTGATACTTGAGTGTAGTTGAACCACAGTTAATAACTAAAATCTTCATGTAATGCCTCCTCTTCTCTGCCATATATAACGATTTTGCCTCTTCCGTTCTCCTTACTGAAGTACAGAGCCTTATCGGCACTGTCAAGAACTTCATGTATATCAGTGTTTGTTGACGGATAAGAAGCAACACCTATACTGACATTTATTCTTATATATGTACCATTAAAATTGATAACGCAGGAATTTATATCCTTATGGAGCTCCTTAAGTATTGTATAGGTTTCCTCCAAAGGCTTGTTTAGGATGAGAAGGAACTCCTCACCGCCGTATCGAACAGCATGTCCTTTATATTTACGTGCATATTCGGCATCAAGTCTTGCAACACTCTTGATTACCTCATCACCCGCCAGATGACCGTAAGTGTCATTTATTGACTTAAACAGATCAATATCTATCATAGCTACAGAAAGGACACCATCTTCATCTTTGCAAATATTTTCTATCATTGTATTATAGAATTCGTTGAAATAATATCTGTTATAGATCTGGGTCAGACCATCCTTTTTAGCCATATCCTCTGTCTTAAGATAGAGCTTTGTACTGATAAGTGCGGCGGTAAAATCAGTAATGGATGATTCATAAAATGCCAGACCTCTGTCCAGAAATTCAAAATTATCGGATGCTACTATAAGCACACCGTAAATCGTGTTATTGTCCACCGCAGGTATTGCAATAACATTTGTCAGATCAGATTTGGAAAAATATGGATATTTATAATTATTATCCTCACATATTGTAAGTGGTTCCATTATCTTTCTGAGTTTAATATATTCAAAAATCCTTACTGTTTCATGATATGCACCGTCACGGAATTTTTCCTCACCCACAAGAACATCTATGTGAGGTTCGGAATTCATATAAACACCTTTATCAAGATACATGGAAACAAGCATAGGTTTTTTTATTTCCATTATATTATTGACCATAACATATGAATTCTTCTCAACATCAAAGCTGTTTGAGAAAAACTTCATAACGTTAATAAGCGAACGGATTTCGAGATTAAGCTTTTCCAGATCCGAATTGGCTTTTGTCAGGTTAATCCTCTGAAAATTAATCTCATTGTTTACCATTTCCACTCTGTCACGGTAAGTTTTCAGCTGTTCATTTTCAGCCTGAATATCTTCATTCAGGAACATCTGCTCTGTATATTTATCATCATATACCTTAACCACATTTCTGATGACTGTATATTCAAGAATGGAACACAGCACATAAGCAGATATAAAGAAGAAGAAACCGATGGCCCAGATTCCGGGTAGAACATCCCACATAAGTACAACAGCACCAAGTGAATAAACTATTGTAAGTGATATCCTTCTTGGCATGCTGCCGAAATCATCAAAGAAATCACCGAATATGGAATCCTCAACAATTACAATAAAGCCCCAGATCGCATATACACCGAAGGTAATGATCGGCATATTACCGATAAGTCCCGCACCTGCTATGAGGATAATGATCATAAAGCTTCTGAGCATGAAAATAAACTGATTATTAATCTTCTTCAGATTGAAAATCAGCAATTCATCAAAAAGTATTATAGCAAGTAAAAACAACAGATTATAGATTAGAAAAGTAGGACTGTCACTGGCTCCCGAGAATCTGCTGAAGCATATGATAGCTGCTATAAATCCATATAATGCTCTGTGAATTTTACCAAGCTGTGAAAATAAATCTTTCTTAAACTCTAAGGACATTTAAGATAACCCCTGTATAATACAAAAGTAAAACCCATCGGTGTACAAAATACCTGCATCGCACACAAATTTAATTCTATCATAATGATTATTAATCATCAAGTATGATAAATCCTAAATTCAATAGCTCTTTTGGTAACTTCAAAATCAGAATTATTATCAAGAATAAAATCTGAATTATCCATATAGAATTCATCCGGTTTTTGATTTTTTATAATCAGAAGCGCCTGTTCCTTCGTCATATCCCGCATTTCGACAAGTCTTTTAACTCTTACATCTATATCAGCTCTCACATACCAGATTTCATTACATATTTCCTTGTATCCATCTTCTATAAGAAGCGCTGCCTCTATAACATATAATCCGGTTCCCGAAGTCTCTTTTACCTTAATATCATTTTTTATAAAATCTTTAACAGATGGATGTACCAGAGAATTAAGCTTATGCAATGAACCGCTGTCATTATATACGATATCGGCAAGGATTTTTCTATCTATCGGCTGCCCTCTTTTGGGAATTGCCGCCGGAAAATTCTCTGCAATCTTGTCATATATATCTCCTCCGGGAAGCATCAGTTCCTTTGCAAGTCTGTCTGCTTCAATGATATATGCACCAAATCTTGTATTCAGATAATTAAGTACTTTGGATTTACCGGCACCTATACCGCCGGTGATTCCCAAAATGATCATATCTACCTCACTTTGCTTCAAAAAGACTGTTACCGGTATGTGCATCTACGATAAGAGGAACAGAAAGACTTACCGCATTCATCATTTTATCGATCAGAAGCTCGGTAACCTCAGCTGCTTCATCAAGCGGCGCCTCAATCAGGAGTTCGTCATGAATCTGCAGTATCAGTCTCGATTTATAATCTTTTTTATCGAGCTCATTATATACATCTATCATTGCTTTTTTGATAATATCAGCAGCTGTTCCCTGAATCGGAGAATTCATGGCCACTCTCTCGCCGAAGCTTCTCTGCATAAAGTTGGATGACTTAAGCTCCGGAATAGGTCTGATTCTGTTGAACAGAGTTTTTACATAACCTTCCTGCTTTGCTTTTTCGATCATCCCATCCAAAAATGACTTAATCTCCGGATAAGTTTCAAAATATTTGCTGATATATTCTTTTGCTTCTTTACCTGAAATGTCCAGATCCTGTCCAAGTCCAAATGAACTGATTCCGTAAATGATACCGAAATTAACGGCCTTTGCCTTTCTTCTGAGGTTACTGTCCACCTCATTTTCCGGAACACCGAAGACCTGAGATGCCGTGATAGAATGAATATCCTTATTTTCCTTAAATGCTTCTATCAGATTCTTATCACCGGAAATGGCGGCCATTACTCTCAGCTCAATCTGTGAATAATCGGCATCTATAAATATATAGCCCTCTCTGGGGATAAATACCTTTCGGATTTCCCGTCCCATAGCTGTCCTTGTAGGAATATTCTGCAGATTAGGCTCTGTACTGCTGATCCTTCCAGTAGCAGTTATCGTCTGATTAAATGTACTGTGAATCCGTCCGTCATCGGCTATACATCCCAGGAGTCCGTCAGCATATGTGGATTTAAGCTTGGAAATGGTTCTGTACTCAAGGATTTTAGGTACAATAGGATGTTCATTCTTGATTTTCTCAAGAACTTCCGCACCTGTTGAAAATCCGTTTTTATTTTTCTTTCCGCTTGTAAGGCCCAGCTTTTCAAATAGAATTACTCCCAGCTGTTTCGGAGAATTGATATTGAATTTTTCGCCGGCAAGCTCGGTTATTTCTTTTTCAAGTTCTTCCAGATTTAAGGAAAGGTTTTGCCCATATTTTACAAGAGCCTCTCTGTCAACAAGTATTCCGTAGTTTTCCATGGATCTTAGAACAAATTGCAGTGGATATTCAATATCTTTATACAGTCCGGTTTCCCCAAACTGTTCAAGGGTACTGAAAATTACAGGAGCAGCTGCAGATACAGCATATGCAGATCGGCTGATATAATCCATATATTTACTGTCATCAAACGAAAAATCAGTAACTGAGCTCTTACCCAGAATATCTTTTTCGGAAGGGATTTCCAGATCAAGGTATCTCGAGCCTATATATGTACTGTCATATTTACCCGAAAGCGGATCTACAAGGTATGCTGCAAGACTTAAATCTTCGATGCCGCAATCTGATGTCAGACTCAGTTCATCTATATAGTTTTTGAGTGATAAAAATACTGTCTTAACACCGGTATCCCTCATTTTATCAAGAAATGTCTTAAGGTCTTTATCCGATGCCCCCCTGATAAATAATGTTTTTACGGTGTCAGAGGCTGCAAAGCCTTTAATAAAGCCGTTTACTTTTATAGGAATTATACTTACGTAATAATCCTTATCTTTAACATGATCATTCTTTTCATCTGAAAATGAGTTAATAAAATCTGTGATGTCATTTGACTCGGCAATATCAGGAACATTAACCCTGTGAGACTGATCTTCGGAACTGTCACCCAGTTTTTTTAGTATACTGTTTAATTCCAGCTCTCTCAGCTTATCCTTATAAGCATCATTTGTGAGATCCGTTATTTTTAGAGTTTCTATATTTATTCCAAGCTCACAGTCAAGCTTTATACGAGCCAGATCTCTGGAAAGAATTGCCTGGTCTCTATATTCATCCAGCATTTTCCTAGCTTTATCGGGTTTAATGAGATCAATATTTTCGATAGCATTTTCAACAGTACAGTATTCACTGATTATTTTTTCGGCAGTTTTCGGACCTATTCCAGGCACTCCCGGAATATTATCGGATGTATCTCCCATAAGACCTTTCATTTCAATAAATAAAGTCGGGGATACCCCATAAGTCGTGACTACATCTTCAGCATGATAATTTTCAACAGTTGTTTTACCTGCCTTTGTTTTGGGAATCCTTATGAGAACCCTGTCTGTTGCCAGCTGGAGCAGATCACGGTCTCCTGACAGTACAGTGACCTGATAACCTTCCTTATCAGCAGTCTGTGATAAGGTTCCGATAATGTCATCCGCCTCGTATCCGCCCTTTTCTATAGTTGTAATACCCATAATATGAAGCAGTTCTTTAATAACAGGAAACTGTTCTCTCAGTTCATCATCCATACCTTTACGTGTACCTTTATATTCGGCATACATTTTATGTCGGAAGGTAGGTTCATGTACATCAAAAGCAATTCCTATATGCGTAGGCTTCTCTTCATCATAAATCTTATAGAAAATATTTAAAAATCCGAGGATCGCATTTGTATGAAGTCCCTTGCTGTTGATAAGCTCTTTAGGCAAAGCATAATATCCGCGGTTCATTATGCTGTTTCCGTCAATTAGCAGTAGCTTCATGTGTCAGTTCCTCCCCGATTTCAATTATTCTTAACAGCTGGTCTCTGAGCCAGTTATACGACCTGATTCTTTCATAATTTGTAATCTCATCAATTATCACAAATTGCTGAGCTTCCATAATTCTGTCAGTATCATCGTCTATGATCAAACCTGAAAGATTGGTACTGAAATAGTATTCACCCTGAGCGTATACCTTTGCACGCTGTTCATATGAATAAACACTGCTGATGCAGGTGGCATATACTATGGCGGCAACCAGCAGTATTCCCGCCATAAATATGCTGAAAGCAGAAAGTTTTATATTATTTCGTCCTTTTGCCCCTTTATACAGTCTGTCCAGCTTATTATCCAGATCTGCTGAAAAGTTAATGGATAATTTTGTATTACTGTCCAGCTGTTTCATACCATTTAGAAGAATATAATAAACTTCAAGTTCTTCAGGGCACATGGATCTATTATGCAATTTCATCACAAATACATTCTGGTTTGTTTGAGGATTCGGGACTTTAATAAAC
>CAMOCO010000057.1 GCA_946610715.1 uncultured Clostridia bacterium
CTCAGAATATTATTAAATAGGAGTTAATGACAGATAATGGAACTATATAACGGAAGACCGGAAAATACGGAAGGGAGATTGCCCAGGGAAATCAGGACTTATGACTTTCTTGATGATTTGGGCATAGAATATATTCGGACAGATCATGGACCGGCAGATAATATGGAGGCTTGTAATGAGATAGATGCAGTACTTGGAGTGCTCATCTGTAAGAATTTATTCTTATGTAACAGACAGAAAACCAGCTTTTATCTATTAATGATGCCCGGAGATAAGAAGTTTAAAACAAAAGAACTTTCTCAGCAGATCAATTCGGCGAGACTTTCATTTGCAGGTGCTGAGGATATGCTGAAATATCTTGATATTGAGCCCGGCGCAGTAAGCATAATGGGGCTGATGAATGATAAGGAGAAGCAGGTTAAACTTCTGATTGATGAAGATATACTAAAGGGAGAGTATATCGGATGCCACCCTTGCGTATGCACTTCAAGTCTTAAGATTAAAACAGAAGATATAGTGAAAAAATTTCTGCCGGCAGTAGGACATGTGCCGCAAATAGTACATCTTGTCGGAGAAGACTAAAATCGGAAAAATCCGACTATATTTAAGTCAGGAAGGGGATATACAGATGAGCAGTGCAATACAGGATGATAAAAACAGATTTCCATTATTTAACAGAGTAAAACATGATCATGATATCAATGTATATATTGAAGAGCAGAATAAGTCGATGTCTGCCATGGGTTATACGGAACATAGTTTTGCCCATATAGGGGTTGTTGCAGACCGGACAGCATATATATTGGATACACTGGGCGTAGATGATCACACTATTGATCTGGCTCTTACTGCTGCGTGGATGCACGACCTGGGGAATGTGATAAACCGTGTGGATCACAGCCAGTCCGGTGCAATGATGGCATTTTACCTGCTGGATAAGATGGGTGTATCTGCAGAAGATATAGCTCCTGTTATAAGAGCAATAGGAAACCATGATGAAGGCAGCGGACTGCCTGTAAGCAATATAGCGGCTGCGCTTATCCTTGCCGATAAATCAGACGTCAGAAGAAGCCGCGTTCAAGATGATGATAAGGTTAATTATGATATTCATGACAGAGTCAATTATTCCGTGAAAACTTCCAAGCTTAAAATCAATCAGGATCATACTGCAATAAAATTAAAGCTTGAGATAGATACAAGATATGGAGAAATCGGCGAATATTTTGAGATTTTTATGGAACGGATGCTGCTATGCCGAAAGGCGGCAAGCTGTCTGAATCTGGAATTTCACCTGATCATAAATGAACAGACTTTGATGTAAAAAAGTTTTCAGGATGACATTTTCTTGACAAAATATATTGTGCAAAATATAATATTGCAAAAGACGAAAAAATTATATTTAAGAGGTATGACCATGGCACAAAAATATGACCAGCTTTTACTGAAAAATCAATTGTGTTTTCCATTATATGCCTGCAGCAGAAAGATCGTAGGCAGCTATTCACCTTTTCTTAAGCCTTTGGGACTTACATACACCCAGTATGTGGTTCTTATGGCATTGTGGGAGCATGAGAGTCTGAGCGTCGGTCAGCTTGGAAGTATTCTTCACCTGGATGCGGGAACGCTGACTCCGCTGCTGAAAAGACTTGAGAAGATGGGATATGTCACAAGAGAACGTTCAAAGGAAGATGAACGTATCACGATGATAAGCATAACTCCGGAGGGAGATGCATTAAAAGAAAAATGTAAAGATATACCTATGAAGCTTGCTGAGGAAGACCATCCGCTTAGTGACAAGGATGCGGAAGAATTATATCGTCTGTTATATCTGCTTCTGGATGGAAAGTAAGGCGGTTCATTATGACATTCATATTACGCATTCACCATTGACCCGGAAGTTAAGTCATTTATTGCCGCACTTGATATATAAATAATAGTTTTACGGAGGTAACAGGAAGATGAAATATATTGATATAGCAAATGGTCCGGGAAAGGTGTCGGCTGTCATACAAGGTTGTATGAGAATGCCGGATCTTTCTGCAGAGGAAGCGGCAAAAGTAATACGTACGGCTTATGACTGCGGCGTAAATTTTTATGATCATGCCACATGTTATGGACAGGACGGGGCTGCCGAATCAAAATTTGCTGAAGCATTTCCTTTAACAGGACTTAAAAGAGAGGATATATATATTCAGAGCAAATGCGGAATCTGCGTCGATAGAAATGAGTTTGACTGGACGAAAGAGAATATTCTGTCAAGTGTGGATGACAGTCTGAGAAGACTGAAGGTGGAATATCTTGATACACTTCTTCTTCACAGACCGGATGTACTGTATGATCCGGAGGAGGTAGCTGAGGCTTTCGACATTCTGGAAGAGTCAGGCAAAGTACGCTATTTTGGAGTAAGCAATCTCGTTCCTATGCAGATAGAATTGCTGAAGAAATATGTAAAGCAGCCTCTTGTCATAAATCAGGTTCAGCTTTCACTCGAACAATCTCAGTTGATCGATCAGGCACTTTATATGAACAATAAAACCACGGAGTTTTCAATAAACAGGGATGGAAATGCACTTGATTATTGCAGACTTAAGGATATGACTATCCAGGCATGGTCGCCGCTTCAGTTTGGAATGTTTGGCGGATCCTTTATCGATAATCCGGATTTCCCTGAACTGAATAAGACTCTCGGAGAGCTGGCAGACCGAGAACATGCTTCCAAGGCAGCTATTGCAATCGCATGGATATTAAGGCATCCTGCAAAAATGCAGGCGATTATAGGATCCATGAACCCGGATCATATTAAGGATGTCTGCAAAGCCGCAGATATTACGCTTTCGCACCATGACTGGTATGAACTGTATCTGTCAGCAGGAAAGTTTCTTCCGTGATTATTGAGATGAACCATCATGGTAAAGTAGATGTGGCATCTGATTTGTAGGAGTTTGTTGATATTATGGAACTATTTAGAGTACTTATGCTGGCTGTAGGACTTGCCATGGATGCATTTGCAGTATCCATATGCAAAGGGCTCGCAGCCGGTAAGGTTACTAAGAGAGAATATTTTATTTGCGGTATCTGGTTTGGATGCTTCCAGGGGCTGATGCCGTTTGCAGGTTATCTTATAGGAACAAGATTTGAAAAGCTTATCGCCATGGTGGCGCCATGGGTGGCATTTGTACTGCTTTCACTGATCGGAGGAAATATGATCAGAGAGGCACTATCTCCGGATGAAAAAATATCACCGGGCTTTGATGCTAAGACGATGTTCATGATGGCGGTGGCTACGAGTATAGACGCATTGGCAGTCGGCATAACCTTTGTTGCTGTCCCGGTTAAGATATTTAATTCGGCGCGTATCATAAATGTACTCTTTGCAGTTATTGTAATAGGATTTATCACTTTTATCATATCAATGATCGGTGTGAAGATCGGAAGTGTATTCGGAAAACGATTTAAATCAGGGTCAGAGATTTTCGGTGGAGTGATACTGATAATGATTGGGCTTAATGCAATAATAACATATTTGTTTAGTTAAAAAATGTGCGCTGAAAGGCGCACATTTTTAATGGTATTATATATTATAATTTAATCAGTGTCCTGTATACTGCTCACCAAGCGGTGTGATCTTTGCATCATAGAGACCAAGCTTGCTGGCAAAAAGCCTTGCGGTTTGTTCGTCCTTGGCATGACCCTGTGTTCTGATGGCATTTGATGCACTGGCACCAAGGTGAACATTTCCCGCGGAATCAACATATACATCCAGCTGATATGTATTCCAGGTTCTCTTTGCATGAACAGTCAGATCATTTTTGAATGCGTACTCATCTATATTGGTTCTTCGTATGTAATCTCCGTCGGGTCCGCTGGGGAACCATTTGTGCGGATCTTCCTCATTTTCCTTCAGATTTTCCTCAAATTCGGGACTTACATGAACAAGTCCGGCATAGATCATAGCAAGAGCGGTACTCTGATCTGAGCATCTTATTTCGTCCTTATCAACATATACCCAGCCTCTTTCGTACGTTTCACTTATATGAGTCACAGGATCAGTATAAGTAACGGGTCTGCCCTGAAAATCACTTGGGAAAGGATATACATTAAGAGCATCTTTGATAATGCTGGCATGATATACATCCTTTGCCTGGCGGGCATCCTCAATATACTTGATCACACTGAGAGCTACAGCTGCAGCAAGAACAGCAAGTATGGCTATTATGATTATCAGCTCGACCAGCGTATAGCCCTTGTTTTGGTTTCGATTTTTCTTCTTCATTTCATTCACACATTTGATCATCAGTTTTCCTCCTCCCTCAGATAATCAATACATACTTTTATCGCATTTTTATATTCATATTTATATATTCACAACTGCAATTATTTTCACACAATGATTTAGAATTAGAACTTCATAATAAGTCTACATTTTATTTACAGTTCGTTTTTTGTTTGTTAATAGTTTGTTCATATTTAGAACAAATTATATTCTTATTTTCAGTAGATTTCAATAGTATAAGGGAATAATCATTATTTAATAGTGAACAAAATTATTTGTGCAATATGCACATAAAAAACGAAATATTTGTGGGGATTTGAAGGGAAAGTATAAATGTTGCATAAAATATTATAAATGCCGCGTAAAAAATCCAACCTTTTCTGCTAAAAGTATAAAAATAATCCAAAAAATGTAAAAATTATGTATTGTGAATAATTATAGCGGATGATAGAAAAAAACTATAAATTAACGGCACCTGGCTGCGATAAAACCTATTGACATAGTAGGTAAGTGATGATAACATAACATCAATTTTTATTTTGAAACAAATCATAAGGAAGTGTATTATGGATTTGAAGAAGGAAATATCGGAATATATAAGATCCGGTGAATCAAATGAGGAAGGGCTCGGACTTGAGATAGAGCATTTCATTGTAAATAGTGAAGGCATACAGATAGGGTTTCATGAGATATCATCGCTCATTAATCAGGTAGGTAAGATGCTGGGAGCGGATATCATATATATGGACGGCTATCCGGTCGGGTATTATACAGGTGAATATTCAACCAGTCTGGAGCCGGCGTGTCAGTTCGAAATCAGTATCAATCCTTATTCCAATCTGGATGAGATTCGCAGAATATATGAAGAATTTTATGAACTCTGGGAACCTGTTTTCCGTGACAGGGGATATCATTTTCTGACGAATGGCAATCTTCCGCTGGTTGAAATGGGAGCACTGGATCCGTCGGATATAACTCTTTCTCCGAAAAAAAGATATAAATATATGGATGCTTATTTTGAGCATAGCGGGAAATACGGTAAATACATGATGAGGGCTTCGGCATCAGCCCAGGTTTCCATTGATTATAAATCGGAAGAGGACATGGTAAAAAAGCTCAGAGTGCTTGAGAAGATATCTCCTATATTAATGATAATGATGGAGAACAAAACAGAGGAAAAATCGGCACTTAAAGGTGCAGAGGATAAGCCGCATCTTCTCAGAACTCAGGAGTGGGACGATCTTGATCCGGACAGAACCGGATTTGTTCCGTTTTCACTTGATCGTGATTTTGGATATGACCGTATGGCTGATGTGATATATAGCACACCGCTGATCCTTCTTACATATAATGGTGATACAACAAATGTCGGACATCAGTGTGCAAGGGAACTTGTAGAGAATAATATTATTTATATCGATGAAATTGATGAAAACAGAAGGAAGTCTTTGATTGAACACTTCATGTCAATGGGCTTCTTCCACTTTAGAGTAAAAAAATATATAGAGATTAGAGTGGCTGATAGTGTACCGATTGAGAAAGCACTTGGGTATGTGGCACTGCTGAAAGGGCTGGTATATTCTGAGGAGAATCTGAATATCCTGGATAAAGAGCTATCAGATGTAGACAGTATTATAAAAATCCAAAATGCTGTTGAAGAGATAGAAAGAAATGGATTTGACGCGGCTATATATGACGGAAGAACGGCTGCAGAGTGGGCACATTATCTGGTAAGACTGGCAAAGGCTTCTCTATCCTCAAAGGACAAGGAGTACCTGAAAAATGTGCGAGCTATTTGGAATTACGGCAAACAGGCGAGTTAAGATAAATGAGCTGCTGAAAAAATTTTTTGAACACAGTGTTGAGCATAAAAACGGATGGGGACTGGCATTTCTGGATGATAACTCAGTATCGATTGAGAAGGAACCGGTTCGTGCAGTGGACAGTCTGTATCTTAGAAACAGGCTCACCGGCAGGATAGAAACCTCAAGATGCATGGCGCATATCCGTAAGGCAACGGTGGGAGATGTAAGCTTTAGCAATACCCATCCTTTTGTAAAAAGGGATGAATCGGGAAGAACATGGGTGATGGTACATAACGGAACCATATTTGATGCGCCGGTTCTCAGAGCCTATCAGTATGAACAGGAGGGTACCACGGATAGTGAGAGAATTCTTCTCTACATCGTGGATCAGATGAATAAACACTATGTTCAGGAACTCAATTCCTTTGATGTAAATGAGAGGATCGGCCTGATAGACAGGATAGTCAGAAAGCTGGCTCCGGAGAACAAGCTGAATCTTATGCTTTATGATGGAGATTATTTCTATGTTCATGTAAATGAGCCCGGTACATTATATAAAAGTGAGAGAGCGGGTTCGGTTATTTTCTCTACTCATCCGCTTCAAAATGAAGGCTGGGAAGAGGTCCCGCTTAACTGTCTCCAGGTTTATCTTAACGGGGAACGGGTATATATGGGAGCACAGCATGAATATACCTATGTTCATGATGAAGAGAAGATGAAACTGCAGTTCCTTAGTTATTCGGGACTGTAATATATAAGAAAGTAAGAGAGATATTATGAGAGACACATTCCGTATATCAGATTTGGCAATTACAATAAATAAGATTTATGAATGTTGTTGCTGCTGTTGCAAATATAAAATGCAAAAGCAGCTTGTTTCGCGTGTCCGGGATGTATGATTCCAAAATTTCCGATATAATAAAATGACATGGATATGAGGTGCTTTAAGTGGGCACCTCATTTTTTAATTATAAAAGCAAAAAATATAAAAAATAAATAATCAGAACAGGAGATGAAAGATTATGGGACTTAAGATTAATTCACTACTTATTCACGGCGGTATTGACGGCGATGAAACTACGGGAGCGGTAAATGTTCCTGTATATCAGACTTCCACATATAAGCAGGACGGTCTGGGGCAGACCAGAGGCGGGTGGGAATATTCCAGAACGGGAAATCCTACAAGAGCCGCACTGGAGAAGCTGATTGCAGATCTGGAAAAGGGAGATTACGGCATGGCATTTGCCTCAGGGCTTGCTGCTATAAATACAGTTCTTTCGCTGTTTAAAGCCGGAGATAAGCTCATTGTATCCGACAATATATACGGCGGAACATTCAGGATTCTCGATAACGTTTTTAAAAATTTTGACATAACCTATAAGATTGTTGATACATCAGATCTTGAGCAGGTTAAGGCTGCGCTGGATGATGACGTAAAAGCGGTTTATGTAGAGAGTCCTGCAAATCCGCTGCTGACTGTAACAGATATAGAGGCTGTATCAAAGATTACAAAGGAGAGCGGACGGCTTCTCATAGTTGATAACACCTTTATGACACCATATCTGCAAAGACCGATTGAATTGGGAGCGGATATAGTTATTCACAGCGGAACAAAATATCTGGGCGGACACAGTGATGTGGTGTCCGGATTTGTAGTAGTAAAGGATAAGGCTCTGGCTGACAGGCTCTATTATCTGCAGAATGCCATAGGAGGAATACTCGGACCCTGGGACAGCTACCTGATGATCAGAGGCATCAAGACTCTGGGTGTCAGAATGGACAGACATGTTGAAAATGCAAAAAAAATAGCCGGGTGGCTGCTGAACAGTAACTATGTGGATAAAGTATATTATCCGGGACTTGAATCGGATCCGGGATATAGGACACAGATTAAGCAGGCAGATGGTCCCGGAGCCATGATTTCATTTACCCTGAAAAAAGAATATGACTATAAGACCTTTTTCAGGAGTGTAAAGCTGGTAACACTTGCAGAAAGTCTGGGCGGAGTAGAGTCGCTCCTGTGCCATCCCGCTTCCATGACCCATGCAGCCATTCCGAAGGAAATCCGGGAAGAGGTCGGTATTACAGATGAGCTGATCAGATTATCTGTGGGAATAGAGGATGTTAATGACATAATTGAAGATCTGGAACAGGCTATAAATGGAGCGATAATACGTTAGCACATTATTGAAGCAAGGAAAGAGGAGAGAATAATGGACGTATATATGAATATTCAGGAGATGATCGGCAATACTCCGATAATGAAAATAACACATATGGGAGTTAAACCCGGTGTTAATGTGTATGCAAAGCTGGAGCTGATGAATCCGGCAGGAAGTGTGAAGGACAGAGTCGGTGTCTATATGATAGAAAATGCCGAGAGAGAAGGAATCCTTAAACCCGGAGGAACTATAGTTGAAGCAACCGCCGGAAATACCGGAATCGGTATCGCAGTAGCGGCACTTAATAAAGGCTATAAGATCATATTTGTTGTTCCCGAAAAATTTTCCATGGAAAAGCAGAAGGTCATGAAGGCTCTTGGGGCTGAGATAATCAATACTCCCAGAGAGGGCGGAATGCTGGGAGCCGATAAAAAAGCTGAGGAGATAATTGCCGGTACGCCCGGAGCTGTATCCATGAAGCAGTTTAAGAATCCTGCGAATCCCCTATCTCATTACGAGACCACAGGACCGGAAATCTATAGACAAATGGATGGGGAGATTGACTATTTTGTCGCGGGTGCAGGAAGCGGCGGAACATATTCGGGAGTGATGAAATACCTGAAGGAACAAAATCCCGGGATAACGGGAGTTCTGGCAGATCCCATAGGTTCCATCATCGGAGGCGGGGAGCATGCTGATTATGATATCGAGGGTATAGGAAATGATTTTATTGCCGACACCATGGATATCAGCCTCGTTGATAAGGTGATCAAGGTGACGGATTCCGAGGCATTTGATACCTCGAGAAAACTGGCGATTAAGGAAGGAATACTGGCAGGAACATCCTCGGGTGCTGCCCTAAGTGCTGCCCTCAGACTTGCTGAAGAGATTGAAAAAGGAAATATTGTAGTTGTATTTCCGGACAGAGGAGACAGATATCTCAGTAAAGGACTTTTTTAGAACCGGATAGTCCGGTCAGGCTATAGGCTATGTCTATAGCTAACTATCAGTTCTAAGTATTTTACAGAATGAGGGCGTTGGATATAAGATTTACGCATAACAAAAAAATATAAATGCAAATTATTAATTGCAAAAAAACAAATGGAGGAAAAACAAATGGCAAGGATTAAACTTTTAGAACTTGAAGAAACAAGCGGAGCAGAGAAGGAAAGATATGAGGAACTGGCAGGCAGAAATGCAGTCACAAATATGAAGAGAGGACTTCTCAATGATGCAGCCACCTATGATGCTTATATGGCATGGTATACCTCATGGAACCGTCTTGTGGAAGTGATAGGTGAGAAGGATGCAATACTGTATGCGCATTCAATCTCAACAACCAATTCATGCCAGCTGTGCTCACTTTTCTTTATAAGTGATGTAAAGGGGCTGGGCCTTGATCCTGCAAATCTTCAGTATGATGAAAAGGAGCAGGCACTTACAGAGCTTGGAAAGCAGATTGTAAAAAATCCTACTGCTGTTTCCGATGAACTGTTTGAAAAACTGAAAAGCTTTTGGAATGATCAGGAGATAGTTGTAATCGTTGGATTTGCAGGACAGATGATCGCAACCAATAACTTCAACTCTGTGCTTAAGATAGATGTAGACCAGAGGCTTCTTCCGATCATAAATGAATTTAAGCCGGCTACATGGAGAGAGAATATCAAATAATCTGATAAGAAACAGTCAATAATAATAATTCAGTCATAGGCTCCATCCTTGTTGGGTGGAGCCTATTGTTAAGGAGAGAACTATGTCGGAACGATCAATCATATATGAGCTGCAAAATGTATCTAAGATTTTTAGAAATGACGGAAAAGAATTTAAAGCACTAAACGGTGTAAATCTGGATATCTACGAAGGGGAGATATTCGGGATAATCGGTATGAGCGGCGCGGGAAAATCCACACTTGTAAGAACCCTCAACAGACTTGAAGAGGTATCCGAAGGAGAAGTAAAGTTTCTGGGACAGGATATAGGAAAACTTAAGCCGGCGGAATTAAGAAATATCAGACGCAGCATATCCATGATATTTCAAGGTTTCAATCTGCTGAATCAAAGAACTGTCCTGGAAAATGTTATGCTTCCTCTGAAAATCGCCGGAATAGGCAGAAGGGCGCGCCGGGAAACAGCCCTTGAAATGCTGAAGATAGTAGGTCTTGAGGAAAAAGCAAAGAATTATCCCGCTCAGCTGTCCGGCGGACAGAGACAGAGAGTGGCTATAGCCAGAGCGCTTACGGTAAATCCGAAGGTACTCCTCTCTGATGAAGCGACTTCAGCGCTGGACCCCAGAATTACCGAAGAGATACTGGATCTTCTGAAGGAGATAAACAGGACCAGAGGACTTACGGTTATCATCATTACACATGAAATGTCCGTTGTGGAAAAAATCTGTGACAGAGTGGCGATAATAGATAAGGGAGAACTCGCAGAGGTGGGAAGTGTAAAGGAAGTTTTCACATCACCGAAATCTGCTGCCGCAAAGAGTCTGGTTCTCCCACAGAATGTTGAGGATATAGAGAATGCATTTGCAGAGAAGATTCCCGAAGGACGTCTCCTCAGGGTTGTATTTGACGGGCAGGCTGCAAATGAACCTTTCATCGCAAATCTTGTGGAGAAGACCGGTAAAAAAGTAAATATACTGAGCGCCAATATCAGGAGTGTAGGCGGGATCGGCTATGGTCAGATGGTGATTGAACTTCCCGCAAAAAGGGAGGAACAGGATACGGTGACTGATTTCCTGAAATCCCAGGGACTGATCGTTGCAGGAATCTGAAGCATAAGATAGTGTCAAGTGACATATGAAAAGCAAACAAAAAGCGAGAAAACGAGAAAAA